>JAKAJW010000339.1 GCA_021813645.1 Pseudomonadota bacterium
GCTCAGCCGCATCAGCCCGCCGCCCCCATCAGCTCGCGCCCGATCAGCATCCGGCGGATCTCGCTCGTCCCCGCGCCGATCTCCATCAGCTTGGCGTCGCGGAACAGCCGGCTGACCACCGAGTCGTTCAGGAACCCGGCGCCGCCCAGGGCCTGCACCGCCTGATGCGCCTGCACCATCGCCTGCTCCGAGCAGTATAGGACGCAGGCCGCGGCGTCCTGGCGGGTCACCTCGCCCCTGTCGCAGGCCTTCGCCACCTCGTAGAGATAGGCCCGCGCGGTGTTCATCGCGGTATACATGTCGGCGACCTTGGCCTGCATCAGCTGGAAGTTCCCGATCGGCTGGCCGAACTGCTGGCGCTCGCGCAGATAGGGCATCACCTCGTCGAGGCAAGCGGCCATGATCCCGGTGCCGATCCCCGACAGCACCACCCGCTCATAGTCGAGCCCCGACATCAGCACGCGGACGCCCTTGCCCTCGGCGCCGAGCACATTCTCGAACGGGATCTCGGCATCCTCGAAGATCAGCTCGCCGGTGTTCGAGCCGCGCATGCCGAGCTTGTCGAAATGCTTGCCCTGCGTGAAGCCCTTGATCCCCTTCTCGACGAGGAAGGCCGTGATGCCCTTCGATCCGGCCTCGGGGTCGGTCTTGGCATAGACCACCAGCACATCGGCGTCGGGCCCGTTGGTGATCCAGTATTTCGACCCGTTCAGCACATAATAGCCATTCCGCTTCTCGGCGCGCAGCTTCATGCCCACCACGTCGGAGCCGGCGCCCGTCTCGCTCATCGCCAGCGCGCCGACCTGCGCGCCCGAGATCAGCCCGGGCAGGTAGCGCCGCTTCTGCTCTTCGGAGCCGTTCAGCTTGATCTGGTTGACGCAGAGGTTGGAATGCGCCCCGTAGCTGAGCGAGACCGAGGCCGAGGCGCGGGCCACCTCCTCGATCGCCACCGCATGGGCAAGATAGCCCATCCCCGCCCCGCCGTATTCCTCGGGCACGGTGATGCCGAGCAGCCCCAACTCACCCATCTCGCGCCACAGCGCGGCCGGAAAGCAGTTCTCGCGGTCCACATGGGCGGCGATCGGCTTCAGCCTCTCCTGCGCCCATCTCTGCACGGTCTCGCGCAGCGCCGCGACGTCCTCGCCGAGGTCGAACCTCATCGACGCGGTGAACATCGGCCCCCCCGATTATTTGAACACACGTTCATTTCTACCCTGCCGCACCCCGGCCGTCAACGCCGAGGATGTGACCGCGTGTGAGCGGCGAACCGGGCATAATCGGCGGACACAACCGGCGGGCAGTCGCATCCGGGCGCCACCGCCTCGGCGGCGCCCGAACCGCAAAGGAGGGAGTTCGGCATGACGGCAACCGACAGCTGGCGCGCCCAAGGGATCGGCGTCGTCCGCATCGCCTTCGGCCTGGTCTGGGCGATCGACGCGCAGTTCAAGTGGCGTGCCGATTTCATCCATAATTTCGTGAGCTATCTCACCGGCGCGCTGGCCCATCAGCCGGCGCTGGTGCAGCAATGGATCGGCTTCTGGATCGACGTGGTGAAGGTGAACCCGACCGGCTTCGCCTATGTCGTTGCGGTGTCGGAAAGCGCGCTGGCGCTGGCGCTGATCTTCGGTGTGCTGACCGATCTGGCCTGCGCCGGGGGCGTGCTGCTCTGCCTGGTGATCTGGTCGACCGCCGAGGGTCTGGGCGGGCCCTATGTGGCCGGCTCCACCGACATCGGCACCGCGATCATCTATGTCTTCGTCTTCGCGCTGCTGTTTCTCGCCCGCGCCGGCCTGTATCTGGGCTACGACCGGCGGCTGGCCGGCCGGCTCGGCAGCCTGGCCTGGCTCGCCTCCGGCCCGGCCGATCAGCCGGCGGCCTGAGCCGCGCCGCCAGCCGCGCCCTGAGCCGCACCCTTTGCCGTACCGGCGCGCTGATAGACCGCCGCAACCTCGGCCCGGATGATCCGCGCGATCAGCGCGCAATCCTCCAGGCTGAAGGTCAGCGGCAGCCGCATGTCCATCAGCCCGGCCAGCACCCGGTCGGTCTGCGGCAGATGCTGCGCCGGGGCGTAGCGCCAGCTGTCGTAGCGCGAGGTGAAGGCCACCGGCTCGGCCGCGCCGAACCATTTCAACTCCACCCCGCGTTTGGCGCAGCGCGCCACGACCTGGCCGATCGCCTCGGCCGACCAATCCGCCAGCCGGAACTGGAACGAAGAGCCGACGAAACTCTCCGCCTCCGGCCGCGCGATCAGCGTCAGCCCCGGCAGATCGCGCAGCCCCGCCTCGACCACCCGGTAGCGCGCCGTCCAGGCGGCGCATTGCTCGGCCAGACGGCGCAGTTGAGGACGCAGGATCGCCGCGCGCAGATTGTCCATCCGGCCGGAGACGTTGGGCGTGTCCCATTTCGCCGCCTCGTAGGCCTCGGGCCCCGGCGCCGCGCGGTGCCGGCCGTAGAGCATGTAGCTTCCCGAGGACAGCACCGCCCGCGCCATCACCTCGGCGTCGTCGGTGATCAGCAGCCCGCCCTCGCCCGAGTTCATGTGCTTGTAGGTCTGGGTCGAATAGCAGGCGACCCGCCCGTGCCGGCCGGACGGCACGCCCCGCCAGGCGGCGCCCATGGTGTGGGCGCAATCCTCGATCACCGTGACCCCGGCCGCGTCGCAAAGCGCCATCAGCCGGTCCATGTCGCAGATATGGCCGCGCATGTGGCTGAGCATCAGCACCTTGGCGCCGGAGGCGGCGATCCGCCGCTCCAGATCGGCGAGGTCGATCACCAAATCTTCGGTCACCTCGACGAAGACCGGCTCGGCCCCGAGCGCGGCGATCGCCCCCGGCACCGGGGCCAGGGTGAAGCCATTGGTCAGCACCCGGTCGCCCGGCCCGACCCCCACGGCGCGCAGCGCGCAGCCGAGCGCATAGCCGCCCGAGGCCACCGCCAGGCAGTATTTCGCCCCCATCGCGGCGGCGAATTCCTCTTCCAGCGCCGCCGCCTCGCCCGCCTCGCCGGGGACGACGTTGTAGCGGTGCAGCCGGCCGTGGCGCATCACCGCGACGGCCGCCGCGATCGCGTCCTCGGGAATCGGCTCCTGCTGGGTGAAAGATCCAGTGAAGACCTCTGGCAGGGTGCTGTCCATCTTTCCCCCCTCAGGCCGGCAGGAGTCGGCCGGCCAGATCGTACAGGCCGTCGTAATGATCCAGCAGCCCCTCCGGCGCAAGCCGTTCGACACCGCGCCCCTCCGGCCCGAAAGTGACCAGGGCGCAGGGCACCCCGGCACGCCGCGCCGTCTCGCGGTCGGTCTCGGTGTCGCCGATCAGGATCGCCCGGCCGGCGGTGCCGCCCGCCCGCCGCACCGTCTCGGTGAGCGGCAGCGGGTCGGGCTTGCGCACCGACAGACTGTCGGCGCCGATCAGCGCATCGAAGGCGCCGCGCACACCCAGCCGGCGCAGCAGTTCCTCGGCCAGCCCCTCCGGCTTGTTGGTGCAGATGCCGGTCCGCCAGCCGGCCGCGCGCAGCCGCGCCACGGCCGCCATGGCGCCCGGATAAAGCCGCGTCTCGCGGTCGAGGACATCCGCATAAGCCGCGATGAGCAGCGGATATTCGGCCTCGACCGCCGCCTCGTCCCCGGCCCGGCCGACGCGCGCGAAACCCGCCCGCAGCATCGCCTTGCCGCCGCGAAAGGCGATCCCGGCGTCGCCGGCGGGATCGAGCAGCTCGCCCAGCCCCAGCGCCTGGAACCGCGCATTGGCGGCGGCGATCAGATCGGCCGAGGTATCGGCCAGCGTTCCGTCCAGATCGAAGACAATGGTGCGCATCGGATTCTCCTGGCGGCGACCTTGAAGCTTCGCGCCCGGCCATGCAACACGCTGAAAGGACATGTGATACGCGCCCCGCTTGTGGGCCTGGCGGCTTCACGCCATACCCGAGCCAAAGATTGGGAAGGGACAGATGCCGATTTCACTCATCATCCTTGCCGCCGGCCAAGGCACGCGGATGAACTCAGACCTGCCGAAGGTACTGCACCCGGTCGGCGCGGCGCCGCTGCTGCACCATGCGATGGCGGCCGGCGCCGTGCTCGGCCCCGACCGCACGGTTATCGTCGCCGGCCACGGCGCCGAGGCGGTGGCACAGGCCGCCCGAGCCTATGACGAGACCGCCGAGGTGGTGGTCCAGGCCGAGCAGCTCGGCACCGCCCATGCCGTCACCCAGGCCGCCCCGGCGCTGGCCGGCATGGCGGGCGACGCGCTGGTGCTTTACGGCGACACCCCCTTCATCCGCGCCGAAACGCTGGAGGCGATGCGCGAGGCGCGCGCCCGCCACGCGGTGGTGGTGCTCGGCTTCGAAGCGCGCGACCCAGGCCGCTACGGCCGGCTGATCGCCCAGGGCGAGACGTTGGAGCGGATCGTCGAATTCAAAGACGCAAATCCAGAAGAACGCGAGATAACCCTTTGCAACTCTGGCGTTATATGCGCCGACCTTCCGCTTTTGATGGAGCTGGTCGGCGCGGTCGGCAATGCCAATGCGGCAGGCGAATACTATCTGACCGACATCGTCGAACTGGCCCGCGCCCGTGGCCTCTCGGCCGGCCTCGTCCGCTGCCCGGAGGCCGAAACGATGGGCGTGAATACCCGCGCGGAACTCGCTGCTGCAGAAGCGATTTTTCAGGCCCGTGCCCGCGCCGAGGCGCTCGAGAACGGGGTGACGCTGACCGCGCCCGAAACGGTGTTCCTGGCCTTCGACACTGTGCTCGGCCGCGATGCGACGGTGGGCCCGAACGTGATCTTCGGCCCCGGGGTCACGGTGGAATCCGGTGCCGAAATCCGCGCCTTCTGCCACCTCGAGGGCTGCCATGTCAGCGAGGGCGCCACCGTCGGCCCCTTCGCCCGGCTGCGCCCCGGCGCGGAACTGGCCGAGAACGTCCATGTCGGCAATTTCGTCGAGATCAAGAACTCCGTTCTGGATCAGGGCGTTAAGGTCGGACATCTGAGCTATCTCGGCGATGCCCATGTCGGCGAGGACAGCAACATCGGCGCCGGCACCATCACCTGCAACTATGACGGCGTGTTCAAGCACCGCACCGAGATCGGCCGGGGCGCCTTCATCGGTTCCGACACGATGCTGGTCGCGCCGGTCACGGTGGGCGACGGCGCCTTCACCGCCACCGGCTCCGTCATCACCCGCGACGTGCCCGCCGACGCGCTTGCCATCGC
>JAKAJW010000313.1 GCA_021813645.1 Pseudomonadota bacterium
GTGATGACGCTCGGCAACCGGGCGATCGGCGCGCCGATCAACATCTGGAACGACCATTCCGACGCCATGGCGCTGAAGGACGCGGGCTGGATCCAGCTTTACGCCGAGACCAATCAGGAAGCCGCCGACCTGCATATCCAGGCCTTCAAGATCGCCGAGGAATTGTCTTGCCCAGTCATGGTTTGCGTCGACGGCTTCATCCTGACCCATGCCTTCGAGCAGGTCGATATCCCGTCCCAGGCGCAGGTCGACGCCTTCCTGCCACCCTATGAGCCGGTGCAGCTGCTGGACCCGGCGAACCCCTATTCGATCGGCGCAATGGTCGGGCCCGAGGCCTTCACCGAGGTGCGCTATCTCGGCCATCAGAAGATGATCGACGCGCTCGACGTGATCCCGCGGGTGGCGGCGGAGTTCAAGCGCGCCTTCGGCCGCGCGGCGGGCGGGCTGGTGCGGCCCTATCGCGTCGAGGGGGCGGAGACCGTGCTGGTGGCGCTCGGCTCGGTCAACGGCACGATCAAGGACGTGGTCGATGCCGAGCGCGCCAAGGGCGTGGCGGTGGGCGCGGTTTCGATCGGCGCGTTCCGGCCGTTCCCGCTGGCGGAGCTGAACGAGGTGCTAAGCGACGCCGACCGGGTGGTTTGCCTCGAGAAAAGCCTGGCGCCGGGGCTGGGCGGGGTGCTGGCTTCGAACGTGCGGATGGCGATGCGTGGCGCGGCGGTGCCGGTCTACACTGTGATCGCCGGGCTGGGCGGGCGGCCGATCCTGCGCGCCGGTATCGCCGAGGTGATCCGGGCGGCCGGCGAGGAGGCGCTCGACGACGTGACCTTCCTCGACCTGAACCGGACGGCGGTGGACGCGGCGCTGGCGCGGGCGGCGGGGCGGCGCGGATCCGGGCCGATTGCGGAGAATTTGCTGAAGGCGGTCAATCCCGGGCTGGTGCGCCGGGTCTCGCCGCGGAGGGAAGCCGAATGAGCGAGGCGCAGAAAGTCCATTTCTACCAGACCGGCACCCATACGGTCGGCAACCGGCTGATGGATGCCGACAGCCGCACGGTGCAGGCCTCGACCGATCGTTCGAACGCGATCACCTCGGGCCACCGCGCCTGCCAGGGCTGCGGCGAGGCGCTGGGGGCGCGCTATGCGCTGGACGCGGCGATGCGGGCGACCGGTGGGCGGATGGTGGCGGTGAACGCTACTGGCTGCCTGGAGGTCTTCACCACGCCTTACCCCGAGACCTCCTGGCAGATCGCCTGGCTGCATTCGGTCTTCGGCAACGCGCCGGCGGTGGCGACCGGGGTCGCGGCGGCGATGCGGGTGCGCGGCCAGCCCGACGTGCGGGTGGTGGCGCAGGGCGGCGACGGCGGCACCACGGATATCGGATTTGGTTGTCTTTCCGGGATGTTCGAGCGCAATGATGATGTGCTTTACATCTGCTACGACAACGAAGCCTATATGAATACCGGGGTGCAGCGCTCCTCGGCCACGCCGGCCTTCGCGCGCACCGCCACGACGCCGGCGGTGGGGCCGCATCCGGGCAATGTCGCGGGCACCGGCAAGAACCTGCCGCGCATCGCGATGGCGCATGAAATCCCCTATGTGGCCACCGCCTCGGTGGCGGATCTGCACGATCTGGAGGCCAAGGTGACGCGCGCGATGGAGATCGGCGGCGCCCGCTACATCCATATCCTGGTGCCTTGTCCGCTGGGTTGGGGCGCGGCCGCGCATGACACGATCCGGTTGGCGCGGCTGGCGGTGGAAAGCGGGCTGTTCCCGTTGTTCGAGGCGGAACATGGCGAGGTGACCGCGGTGAAGCCGATCCGCCGCCAGGTTCCGGTGGAGGAATATCTGAGGCCACAGAAGAGGTTCGCGCATCTTTTTCGCGCAGGACATGAGGATCGCGAGACGCTGGCGGCGATCCAGGCCATGGCGGATGCCAATATCCGCCGCTACGGCCTTCTGGCGGCGACGGACCTGGGGGTGCAGGCATGAGCGCGGCGGCGAAACTCTTTGCCATCACCCTCGATCCGGGGTCGAGCAAGCTCAACCACACCGGCAGCTGGCGCAGCGAGCGGCCGGTCTATGTCGACCGGCTGCCGCCCTGCAACGCCCAGTGCCCGGCCGGCGAGAACATCCAGGGCTGGCTGTTCCAGGCCGAGAGCGGCGATTACGAGGCGGCCTGGCAGGTCCTGATGCGCGACAACCCGATGCCCGCGGTGATGGGCCGGGTCTGCTATCATACGTGTGAGACGGCCTGTAACCGGGGCAGTCTGGATGCGGCGGTATCGATCCATTCGGTGGAACGCTTCCTGGGCGACTGGGCGATCGAGAAGGGGCTCGTGCCGCGGATCGACGCGCCGCCCTCGGGCAAACGGGTGCTGGTGATCGGCGCCGGGCCCTCGGGCCTGTCGGCCGCCTATCACCTGACCCGGCTGGGCCATGCGGTGACGATCCGCGAGGCCGGGCCGATGGCCGGCGGCATGATGCGCTTCGGCATCCCGAAATATCGGCTGCCGCGCGCGGTGCTGGATGCCGAGATCGCGCGCATCCTCGCCCTCGGGGTGACGCTGGAATTGAACCGCAAGGTCGAGGATGTCGAGGCGGCCTTTGCCGAGGGGTTCGACGCGATCTTCACCGCGGTCGGCGCGCATCTGGCCAAGCGGACCGAGATCCCGGCCCATGCGGCGGGCAAGATCCTCGACGCGGTGTCGCTGCTGCGCCAGGTCGAGCTGGGCGAGGCGCCGCAGCTCGGCCGGCGGGTGATCGTCTATGGCGGCGGCAACACCGCGATGGACGTGGCGCGGACGGCGAAGCGGCTGGGCGCCGAGGATGCGATGATCGTCTATCGCCGCTCGCGCAAGGAGATGCCGGCGCATGCCTTCGAGGCGCAGGAGGCCGAAGAGGAGGGCGTCCTGATCCACTGGCTGCGCACGATCAAGGAGATCGACGAGACCACCGTCACCGTCGAGAAGATGGTGGTGGACGAGAACCACCGCCCGCAGCCGACCGGCGAATTCGAGACGCTGGAGGCCGATACGCTGGTGCTGGCGCTCGGGCAGGATGTCGACACCGGCTTCCTGACCCGCGTCGCCGGGGTGGAGATCGCCCGGGACGGCGTGGTCAGCGTCGATGCGCAGATGATGACCGGCCGGCCCGGGCTGTTCGCCGGCGGCGACATGGTGCCGGCGGAACGCACGGTGACGGTGGCGGTGGGCCACGGCAAGAAGGCTGCCCGCCATATCGACGCCTGGCTGCGCGGCGGGGCCTATGCGCCGGCGGCGAAACATCCGCTGGCCGCCTTCGAGCGGCTGAACACCTGGTATTACGACGACGCGCCGCGCCAGGTGCAGGCGGAGCTGGCCCTGGTGCGCCGGCAGACCTCCTTCGACGAGGTGGTGGCCGGACTGACCGAAGAAAACGCGCTTTACGAGGCGCGCCGCTGCCTGAGCTGCGGCAACTGCTTCGAATGCGACAACTGCTTCGGCGTCTGCCCGGACAATGCGGTGATCAAGCTCGGCCCCGGAAACCGGTTCCGGATCGACTACGACTATTGCAAGGGCTGCGGGCTCTGCGCCGCCGAATGTCCCTGCGGCGCCATCGAGATGGTACCGGAACAGGGCTGACCCGACTGGCCGGCGGGCCGCCGTTGACCCAGGTCAAGGCGGCTCGGCGGCGCGGCGCCTAGGCTGCCGGGCAAGCAACGTCATCGACCAGGGAGAGCCGCCATGAATGTGAATGTGCGCGCGGGCGCGAACGTCGTCTTTTTCGAAGAGCTGAAACGCGGCGACGTGGCGCGGGTCGGCGGCAAGAATTCCTCGCTCGGCGAGATGATCGGCGCCTTGAGCGCGCAGGGCATCAAGGTGCCGGCCGGCTTCGCCACCACCGCCGACGCCTTCCGCCGCTATGTCGAGTTCAACGACCTCGGCACCCGGATCGGTGCCGTGCTGGCCGATCTGAAGGCGGGCAAGCTGGCGCTCGCTCAGGCCGGCAAGGCGATCCGCGGCATGATCCTGGCCGGCGACTGGCCGGCCGATATCCTCGAGGACATCCGCCAGGGCTATCGCGAATTGTCGCGCCGGGCGGGCAAGCCCGAGGTTTCGGTGGCGGTGCGCTCCTCGGCGACCGCCGAGGATCTGCCGGACGCCTCCTTCGCGGGCCAGCAGGAGACCTATCTGAACGTCGAGGGCGAGGCGGCGCTGCTGGACGCCTGCCGGCGCTGCTATGCCTCGCTGTTCACCGACCGGGCGATCACCTACCGCAGCCTGAAGGGCTTCGACCACCAGAAGGTGGCGCTGTCGATCGGCGTGCAGCAGATGGTGCGCTCGGACCTCGGCGGCTCGGGGGTGATGTTCTCGATCGACACGGAATCGGGCTTCGACAAGGTGGTGCTGATCACCGCCGCCTGGGGCCTGGGCGAGAATGTGGTGCAGGGCGCGGTGGACCCGGACGAATACGAGGTGTTCAAGCCCTTCCTCGACCGGAAGGGGCTGATGCCGATCCTCGAGAAGCGGCTGGGCGCGAAGGAAGTGAAGATGATCTACGACGCCGGCGCGGGGCGGACGACGAAGAACGTCGCGACCTCCGAGGCCGAGCGCGAGGCCTTCGTGCTGAACGACGCCGAGATCCTGGAGCTGGCGCGGATGGCCGCCACCATCGAGACCCACTACGGCCTGCCGATGGACATGGAATGGGCCAAGGACGGCGAGACGGGCGAGCTGTTCATCGTCCAGGCCCGCCCCGAGACGGTGCAGAGCCGGGCCGCGGTGGGGCAGATGAAGGCCTATACGGTGCAGACCCGCGGCAAGACGCTGGTCTCGGGCCTGTCGGTCGGCAATGCGGTGGCGACCGGCGAGGTGATCGTGATCGAGAGCGCCAAGGAGATCGACCGCTTCGTGGAGGGGGCGATCCTGGTGACCTCGACCACCGACCCCGACTGGGTGCCGATCATGAAGAAGGCCGCGGCGATCGTGACCGATCACGGCGGGCGGACCAGCCATGCCGCCATCGTCAGCCGCGAGCTGGGCGTGCCGGCGGTGGTCGGCACCGGCAATGCGACCAAGGCGCTGAAGACCGGCCAGGCGGTGACGGTGAACTGCGCCGAGGGCGAGACCGGCCTGGTGCATGAGGGGATCAGCGACTTCGCGGTGGAGGAGCTGTCGCTCGACCATGTGCCGCAGACCAAGACGCGGGTGATGCTGAACC
>JAKAJW010000134.1 GCA_021813645.1 Pseudomonadota bacterium
CGGGATTGATCGCGGCGATCGGCCCGTCGCGCGGCACCAGCACCGGAACCTTCAGCGGCTGCGGCCGGTACAGCCGGTCCAGCGCATCGGCCGAGGGCACGTTGACCCCCGAGCCGCCAGCCTGGCCCGACGCGGTCTGCGGCAGCTTGGCCACCCCGGCCAGCGGATCGAGCGCGGCCACCACGCCCGGCGACTGGTCGACCGGCGTGACCTGCACGCGCTGCACTTCCTTCAGCACCGTCCAGCCACCGTAACCGACGCCGCCGATCAGCGCCATCAGCACCAGAACCGACCCCAGCGCCCGCGGCTCCAGCCCCGAGAAGAACCCGGGCCCCTTCGGCACGAAGGCCGGATTGGCCAGCGGATCGCGATGCTCGGTCTTCGGCTTGGCCTTGACCTGGGCCGGCCGCGCCGGCACCGCGGCCGGTGCCATGCCATGGGTCGGGGCGAAATTCGCCTCGGCGCAGAACCGGGCATAGGCCCATTCCGGATCCATGCCGAGATAGCGGGAATAGGACCGCACATAGCCGGCCACGAAACCCTGGGTCTCGAAGGCCGAGATATCGGCGTTCTCGATGGCGGCGATATAGGTGGCCTTGATCTTCAGTTCGCGCTGCACGTCGAGCAGGGACTTGCCGAGCGTGGCGCGCTCGCCGCGCATCACGTCGCCCAGGCGCAGATCATAGTCGTCGAAACCCTTCGGCTTCTCCAACTCGGCAGCCGAAGGTCGCGTCCTCCGCCCGATCATCATGCCTGCCCCATCCCCGTCCTGCCGGCGTCGCATCCCCTGCTGGTTCGGTCCACGACTCAGCGGGAAAGCTTTGCCCGACAATTAACACAGGGGCGTGAGGGATGCATCTGCAGAAACCGTTAGGCCGATATGTCGGCACGATTCAGCGCACAGCGCGCCCAAAGCGTGTCCATCGCCTTCACCAGCCCGTCGATCATCTTCGGATCATGCACCGGCGACGGCGTAAACCTCAATCTTTCCGTGCCCTTAGGAACCGTCGGATAGTTGATCGGCTGAACGTAGACGCCGAATTGCTCCAGCAACATGTCGGACAACATCTTGCAATGCACCGGGTCGCCGACATGTACCGGAACGATATGGCTGCCGTGATCGATCAACGGGAGGCCGAGTGCCTTAAGCCGCATCTTGAGCATCCGCGCCGCCGCCTGATGCCGATCGCGGATCGACTGGTCCTGCTTCAAGTGCCGCACCGAGGCGGCGGCGCCGGCCGCAACCACCGGTGGCAGCGAGGTAGTGAAGATGAACCCCGGCGCGTAAGAGCGGATCGCATCGACCATTTTCGCGCTGGCCGCGATATAGCCGCCGAACACGCCGAAGGCCTTGCCCAGCGTCCCGTTGATGATGTCGAGCCGGTGCATCTGGCCGTCGCGCTCGGCCACCCCGGCGCCGCGCGGGCCATACATGCCCACCGCGTGAACCTCGTCGAGATAGGTCAGCGCGCCGAATTCCTCGGCCAGGTCGCAGATTTCGCGGATCGGCCCGAAGTCGCCATCCATCGAATAGATCGATTCGAAGGCGATCAGCTTCGGCGCCGCCGGATCGTCGGCTTCCAGCAGCGCGCGCAGATGCGCCACGTCGTTGTGGCGGAAGATCCGCTTCAAGCCGCCGCCGCGCCGAATCCCTTCGATCATCGAGGCGTGATTCAGCGCATCCGAATAGATAATGAGGCCCGGGAAGATCGTCTTCAGCGTCGAAAGCGTCGCGTCATTGGCGATATAGGCCGAGGAGAAGACCAGCGCCGTCTCCTTGCCGTGCAGGTCGGCCAGTTCCGCCTCCAGCCGCTTGTGATAGACCGTTGTGCCCGAGATGTTGCGCGTGCCGCCCGAGCCGGCGCCGGTGGCGTCCAGCGCCTCGTGCATCGCCGCCAGCACGACCGGGTGTTGCCCCATGCCGAGATAGTCGTTGCCGCACCATACGGTGATCTCTTTCTCGGTCCCGTCGGGCTTGCGCCAGATCGCATGGGGGAAATTGCCCTTGCGCCGCTCGATGTCGATGAAGGTGCGATAGCGCCCCTCGTCGTGCAGACGTTGCAGGGCGGCATCGAGCATGTCGGTGTAGTTCATCGAAGGTCCCCTTCGCCAATCGGCCTAGGGCGCAGGTAAGGCGTCCGGTCGCAGGATGCCTTGATATCGGTCAAATATATGTTTCGCAAAGGGGGCAATTTGCCGCTCTGGCCCACGAATGGCTCAAGCCTCCGCGATTTCCCGGCCGAAACGCGCGGCGCGCCACGATTTCTGCGCCACGCTCTGGACACCCCCCGGCGCGCTGATAGGCTCCACCGCGACCAGAATAGGAGTGCGCTATGGCCCTCGATGCCGTGCTGAACAAGATCGACGAAACCCTGCCGCAGTCGCTGGAGCGGCTGATGGAACTCTTGCGCATTCCGTCGATCTCGACCGATCCCGCCTACAAGGGCGATTGCGACCGCGCCGCCGACTGGCTGGTGGCGGAACTCTCCGCGCTCGGTTTCGAGGCCGCCAAGCGGCCGACCCCCGGCCATCCGATGGTGATCGCGCGCAAGCAGGGACCGGGCCGCCACCTGCTGTTCTACGGCCATTACGATGTCCAGCCGGTCGATCCGCTGTCGCTCTGGGATCGCCCGCCCTTCGAGCCCGAGCTGCAGGACGGCCCCAAGGGCAAGCTGATCCGCGGCCGCGGCGCCTCCGATGACAAGGGCCAGTTGATGACCTTCGTCGAGGCCTGCCGCGCCTGGAAGGCGGTCCATGGCGAGTTGCCCGGCAACCTCACCCTGTTCTTCGAAGGCGAAGAGGAATCCGGTTCGCCCTCGCTCATCCCCTTCCTCAAGGCGAATGCCGAAGAACTCAAGGCCGACCTGGCGCTGATCTGCGACACCGGCCTGTTCGAGTCCACCGCGCCGGCCATCGTCACCATGTTGCGCGGCCTCTTGGGCGAAGAACTCACCATCCATGCCGCCAACAAGGATCTGCATTCCGGCATGTATGGCGGCGCCGCGATGAACCCGATCCGGGTGCTCGCCAAGATCATCGCCAGCCTGCATGACGAAAACGGCCGGATCACCGTGCCGCATTTCTACGACGGCGTGCCCGAACTGCCCGACGCGGTCCGCGCCCAGTGGCAGAATCTCGCCTTCGACCACGCCAAGTTCCTCGGCGATGTCGGGCTGGCGCTGCCGGCCGGCGAAAAGGACCGCACGCCGCTGGAAATGATCTGGTCGCGCCCGACCTGCGACGTGAACGGCATCTGGGGCGGCTACACCGGCGACGGCTTCAAGACGGTGCTGCCGGCCGAGGCCCATGCCAAGATCAGCTTCCGCCTGGTGGGCCAGCAGGATCCGCATGCCATCCGCGAGAATTTCCGCGCCTATGTCCGCTCCATGTTGCCGGCGGATTGCACGGTCGAATTCAAGGGCCACGGCGCCTCGCCGGCCGGTCAGATGGCGATCGAGGATCCGGCCTTCGAAAGGGCCCGCGCCGCGCTCAGCACCGAATGGAACCGGCCGGCCTCCTATGTGGGCTGCGGCGGCTCGATCCCGATCGCCGGCTATTTCCAGTCGATCCTCGGCATGGATGCGATGCTGCTCGGCTTCGGCCGCGACGACGACCAGATCCACAGCCCGAACGAAAAATACGACCTGGAATGCTTCCACAAGGGCATCCGCAGCTGGGCGCGCATCCTCGCCGCCCTGGCCTGACCCGCCGCCCCGGATCCCTGCCCCGGGCCCCCGCCTCGGGCTGCTGGGCCCCCAGCCCTGAGGCCGCGTCTCAGGGCTGCGCCGGCGCCGGCACAAGCACCGCTGCGGGCAGCTGCCCGCCCTGCGGCGGCGGTAGCCCGGGCAGCAGGATCACCTTGCCGGCGCGAAGCGCCTCGTTCAGCCGATAAACGCTGCCGCTCGGCAGCGTCACCATGCCGGTCGCGGGATTGACCGGCACCAACTGCGCCCCCGGCACGCCCGTTCCCTGGGCCCCGGCCGGCACCGGGCCGCCGCGGGCCAGACCGGCCAGCGCCAGCGCCGCCACGGCCAGCGCCACTGCCCTCCCGCTTCGACGCCCCATCGCACGGCCTCCCGTTGTCCGGCCCACCCATGCTGCCGGGCCCCTGGCGGATAGATAGGCGCCGCGCCCCCGGCCCGGAAGCCACATCCCCAGCCCGGACATGAAAACGGGGGCCGGCAGGCCCCCGTTCCCGCACCGCTGCGGCGCGCTCAGCTCGGCAGAACCCGCATCACGCGGGTTTCGCCGTTCACGTCTTCCCAGCGCAGGTTGACGGTGGTGCCGGGCTTAAGCTGGTTGGCCATGCCGGCATAGTCCAGGCTGAAGGTCTCGCCGTCGGTCAGGGTCACCGTCTCGTTCGAGGTGTTCACCGATTTGACCGTGCCCGAATAGTTCCCGGTGGTTTTGGCCAGAGCCGCCAGCGGGGCAACAGAAACCAGAGCCGCGATCGCGGCGGGAACCAGAATCTTCTTCATGTCTTGTCTCCTTCACGCGCCGCCGGTTCGGCCGGGGCGCCAATTGGGGCAGGAACCGCTTGTCGTGTCGGCCTGTCGCGGCCCGGCAAGTCGCTGCCCGTGACGGTGAAATAGGCAGCCGCCCCCCGATAAGAAGTGAACTGAACGGTTTTGTTACCCAAGCTCACAGGCCGGTGAGCGCCCCTTGCCGGAGGCGCCGACGCCCCTAAGGCGCCCGATAACCTACGGAATCAACGCTGAAAAATCCGGAGGCCTCCGGATATCGCCGGCGGCCTGTTTCAACGAGTTCGAAGCGGGAAAGACGCTCCGGGCGATCCAAGGAATGGCGCGGTTGACGGGGCTCGAACCCGCGACCCCCGGCGTGACAGGCCGGTACTCTAACCAACTGAGCTACAACCGCGCATCCCGCCCCTGGATCGCGTCCCGGGGCGTGGGGCGTGTCTTACGCATCCCCGCGGGCGGCGTCAAGCGAGGATCGGGAAGATTTCTGCATCAATCGCATCGGCCGAATTGCCCCACCCCTGGACACGTGCCAGGACTGGTCGAGCGGCCCACGCTAGCGCCGCCCCAAAGCCGGAGAACCCCGCCGCCGATGCCCGAAACCATTGCCATCCTGATCCCCGCCGCCGGCGCTTCGGCACGGATGCGCGGCGCCGACAAGCTGCTGGAGCCGGTCGACGGCGTGCCGCTCCTGC
>JAKAJW010000042.1 GCA_021813645.1 Pseudomonadota bacterium
ATGGCGCCGGCGGCATCGCCGTCGGCATGGCAACCAACATCCCACCGCACAACCTCGGCGAGGTGGTCGACGCGACGCTCGCCCTGATCGCCCAGCCCGACCTCAGCTCCGAGCAGTTGATGGAGTATATCCCGGCGCCGGATTTCCCCACCGGTGGCCAGATCATGGGCCGCGGCGGCGCCCGCAAGGCCTATATGGAGGGGCGCGGCTCGATCGTGCTGCGCGCCAAGACCCATGTCGAGGAGATCCGCAAGGACCGCTTCGCCATCGTCATCGACGAGGTCCCCTACCAGGTCAACAAGGCCTCGATGATCGAGAAGATCGCCGAACTGGTGCGCGACAAGAAGATCGAAGGCATCGCCCATGTGCAGGACGAATCCGACCGGGTCGGCGTTCGGGTGGTGATTGAGCTGAAGCGCGATGCTACGCCGGATGTGGTGCTGAACCAGCTCTGGCGCTTCACCCCGATGCAGACGTCCTTCGGCTGCAACATGCTGGCGCTGAATGGCGGCCGCCCGGAAACCCTGACGTTGCGGGATTTCCTCAGCTATTTCATCACCTTCCGCGAAGAAGTCGTGGCCCGCCGCACCGCCTTCGAGCTGCGCAAGGCGCGCGAGCGCAGCCATATCCTCTGTGGCCTCGCGGTGGCGGTCTCCAATGTCGACGAGGTGGTGGCGACGATCCGATCCTCCGCCGATCCGGCCGAGGCACGCGAGCGACTGATGACGCGGCGCTGGCCGGCGCATGACATCGCCGATTACATCCGCCTCATCGACGACCCGACCCACAAGATGAACGAGGACGGCACCTACAACCTGTCGGAAACCCAGGCCCGCGCCATCCTCGACCTCCGCCTGCAGCGGCTCACCGCCCTGGGGGTCAAGGAAGTCACCGACGAACTGCAGGAACTGGCCGCAAAGATCAGGGATTACTTGGATATCCTGCGCTCGCGCGAGCGGATCATGGCGATCATCGCGGGTGAGCTCAACGAAGTGAAGGAGCTCTTCGCCGTTCCCCGCCGGACCGAAATCGTCGACTGGGCCGGCGACCTCGACGACGAGGATCTGATCGAGCGCGAGGACATGGTGGTCACCATCACCTCGGGCGGCTGGATCAAGCGCACCCCGCTGGCCGAGTTCCGCTCTCAGCGGCGCGGCGGCAAGGGGCTTTCGGGCATGGCCACCAAGGAAGACGACGTGGTGACCACGCTCTTCGTCGCCAATACCCATACCCAGCTCTTGTTCTTCACGACCGACGGCATGGCCTACAAGATGAAGTGCTGGCGTCTGCCGCTCGGCGGGCGGACGTCGAAGGGCAAGGCCATCGTCAACATCTTGCCGATCCCCACCGGGGTCTCGATCGCCGCGATCATGCCGGTCGACGCGGCGGAGGAAGACTGGGACGATCTGCAGATCATCTTCGCCACCTCCGAGGGCGACGTTCGCCGCAATGCGCTGTCTGATTTCACCAATGTGATGCGCAACGGCAAGATTGCGATGAAGCTGCCCGAAGGCGTCAGCCTGGTGAACGCCCGCATCTGCGACGAGAATGACGACGTGATGCTGGTCACCGGCTCCGGCCGCGCGATCCGCTTTTCCACCACGGATGTGCGCGTGTTCAAGGGACGAGATTCCACGGGCGTGCGCGGCATCCGCCTCGCCGATGGCGATCGGGTGGTCTCGATGGCCGTCATCCGCCATTTCGAAGCCAGCCCCGAAGAGCGCGCCGCCTATCTGAAGATGCGCCGGGCCCAGGAGGGCGTGGCGGAGGAGGCCGAGGCCGACGAGGAGGAAGAGGAAGCCGTCGAGGCCGGCCAGCTGCCGCTCGACCGCTTCGCCGAAATGTCCGCCGCCGAGGATCTGATCCTGACGATCACCGCAGGCGGGCTCGGCAAGCTCTCGTCTTCGCACGATTATCCGGTCCGCGGCCGGGGCGGCCAGGGGGTGAAGGCAATCGGCGGCGCGCGTAGCGGTCGGCTCATCGCCTGCTTCCCGGTGGAGCGCACCGACCAGATCATGCTCGCCACCTCCACCGGCCAGTCGATCCGCTGCCCGGTCGATGGCATCTCCTTCCGCTCGCGCTCGGCCGGCGGCGTCAAGGTCTTCGACACCGGCGCGGATGAAGAGGTGGTCTCGGTCGCCCGCATCGCCGAACAGGGCGAAGACGAGGCCTGAGCCAACCCGACCGATGGGGGGCGGTCCGCCGCCCCCGGCCCCTGCGCGCGAGAAGCCCTTTTCACCGGCCCCGAAACCGCTTAGATCGCGGCCCATGGGAAAGACGCTTCATATCGTCGGCGGCGGCATGGCCGGGTCCGAGGCCGCCTGGCAGGCGGCCGAACGCGGCATCGAAGTGGTGATCCACGAGATGCGGCCGAAGGTCGGCACCTTCGCCCACAAGACCGGCGACCTCGCGGAGATGGTCTGCTCCAACTCCTTCCGCTCGGACGACGACGAACGCAACGCGGTCGGTCTGCTGCATTGGGAGATGCGCGCGGCCGGCGGGCTCATCATGGCGATGGCCGACGCGAACGCCCTGCCGGCCGGTGGGGCCCTGGCGGTCGACCGCGAAGCCTTTTCCCGTGCCGTCACCGACCGGCTCCGCGCACATCCGCTGATCTCCTTGTCCGAACAAGAGGTTACAGAGCTTCCCTCGGACGGCCACTGGATCGTCGCGACCGGTCCGCTGACCTCCGGCCGGCTGGCCGAGGCGATCCGGGCCGAAACCGGCACCGAGCAACTCGCCTTTTTCGACGCCATCGCGCCGATCGTCCACGCCGAGACCGTCGATATGACAGTGGCTTGGCGGCAGTCGCGCTACGACAAGGGCGAGACCGAGGAAGAGCGCACCGCCTATCTCAACTGCCCGATGACCAAGCCGGAATACGAGGCCTTCATCGACGCGCTGCTGGCCGCCGAGAAGACCGAGTTTCATGAAGGCGAAACCGCCGGCTACTTCGATGGCTGTCTGCCGATCGAGGTCATGGCGGAGCGCGGCCGCGACACCCTCCGGCACGGCCCGATGAAGCCGGTCGGCCTGACCAACGCCCATGATCCGGGGCACAAGCCCTATGCGGTCGTCCAACTCCGCCGCGACAATGCGCTTGGCACGCTCTACAATATCGTCGGCTTCCAGACGAAGATGAAATACGGCGCACAAACCCAAGTGTTTCGGATGATTCCCGGTCTGCAAGAGGCCAGCTTCGCGCGCCTGGGCGGGATCCACCGCAATACTTTCATCAACTCACCCCGACTGCTCGACCGCCAGCTTCGGCTGCGCGCCCGCCCGCATATCCGCTTCGCCGGCCAGATCACCGGTGTCGAGGGCTATGTCGAAAGCGCCGCGATGGGGCTGTTGGCCGGCCGGCTCGCGGCGGCCGATTTGCTCGGGGGCGGGCTGGAAGCGCCGCCGCCGGAGACGGCGATGGGGGCGCTTGTCCATCACATCACCGGCGGCGCGGATGCCAAGACCTTCCAGCCGATGAACGTGAACTTCGGCCTGTTCCCACCGCTCGACGAGGCGCGCGGGGGCCGCAAGGGCCGTAAGGATCGCTACAAGGGCTATACGGACCGGGCGAAAGAGGCGTTCCAGCAGTGGCTTCTGGGCCAGGGCTGATGTACCGGACGCGGTTCGCCCCGTCCCCGACCGGCTATCTGCATCTCGGCCACGCCTTTTCCGCGCTGACCGCCGCCGCCCGCGCCGAGGCGGCGGGCGGGCGCTTCCTGCTCCGTATCGAGGACACCGATCGCAGCCGGTGCCGGCCGGACTACGAGGCGGCGATCTATGCGGACCTGGCTTGGCTCGGGCTTGATTGGGAACGCCCGGTGCTGCGCCAGTCCGAGCACCTCGCCGACTATTCGGCGGCCCTCGACCGGTTGATCGCGCTTGGCTTGTGCTACCCCTGCCGCTGCACCCGGGGCGACATCCGCGCCGCGCTCGCCGCTCCGCAGGAGACCGGCGCGCCCGGTCACGCGGAGGCCGCCGTCTATCCCGGAACCTGCCGACATCGCGCGATGGCCGAGCGGGGCCCGGGCGACGCAATCCGGCTCGACCTTGCCAAGGCGCTCGCCGCGGTGAGCGATCCCGCCCGGCTCGGCTTTCGCGAAACTGGTATACGCCCGGGTCGCTATACGATCGACCCGGCCCGCCTGCTCGCCGATACCGGCGATATCGTGTTGGCCCGCAAAGACATCGGCGCGGCCGCCTATCATATCGCCGTCGTGGTCGACGATGCCCGCCAGGAGATCACAGAGGTGGTGCGCGGCCTGGACCTTTTCGCCGCGACCTTCCTGCACCGCCTGCTGCAGGAGCTGCTCGGTCTGCCGGTGCCGGACTATCACCACCACCGGCTGATCCGCGACACGGCAGGCAAGCGGCTGGCGAAGCGCGACGATGCCCGGGCCCTGGCCCGCTACCGTGCGGAAGGCGCGACGCCCGCGGACATCCGGCGGATGGTAGGGCTATAGCGCCACGCCGCGGCGGCCGGCGAGATCGGTGAAATACTGCCAGGCCACCCGCCCGGATCGGGCGCCCCGCGTGGCCTGCCATTCGATTGCCTCGGCCCGCAGCGTCGCCTCGTCGATCGCCACACCATAGGCATCGCAATAGCCGCGGATCATCGCCAGGTATTCGTCCTGGCCACAGGGATGGAACCCAAGCCAGAGGCCGAAGCGGTCGCTCAGCGAGACCTTCTCCTCGACCGCCTCCGACGGGTTGATCGCCGTCGAACGCTCGTTCTCGATCATGTCGCGCGGCATCAGATGCCGACGGTTGGACGTGGCGTAGAAGACCACATTCTTCGGCCGCCCCTCGATGCCGCCGTCCAGCACAGCCTTCAGGCTCTTGTAATGCTCGTCGTCATGGCTGAACGACAGGTCATCGCAGAACAGCAGAAAACGCTGCGCCGCGCCGCGCAACAGGTTTAGCAGCCGGCCGATCGACGGCAGATCTTCGCGCTGCACCTCGATCAGCGTCAGGGCTTCGCCGCGCGCCAGAACTTCGGCATGGATCGCTTTGACTAGGCTCGACTTTCCCATTCCCCGCGCGCCCCAAAGCAGGGCATTGTTGGCCGGCAGCCCGCGGGCGAATTGCAGCGTGTTCTCGAGAAGCGTATCGCGCGCCCGGTTGATCCCGACCAGCAGTGCCAGATCGACGCGGTTCACCTCGAA
>JAKAJW010000066.1 GCA_021813645.1 Pseudomonadota bacterium
ATGACGCGGGCGCGGAGAAAGAGCCGAACTCGGTCTACATGATGTCCCACTCCGGGGCGCGGGGTTCGCCGGCGCAGATGAAGCAGCTCGGCGGGATGCGCGGCCTGATGGCCAAGCCCTCGGGCGAGATCATCGAGACACCGATCATCTCGAACTTCAAGGAAGGCCTGACCGTGTTGGAGTACTTCAACTCCACCCACGGCGCGCGGAAGGGTCTGGCGGACACGGCGCTGAAGACGGCGAACTCGGGCTATCTGACCCGCCGTCTGGTCGACGTGGCGCAGGACTGCATCATCCGCTCGAACGACTGCGGCACCGACCGCGCGATCACTGCGGAAGCGGCGGTGAACGACGGCGAAGTGGTGCAGTCGCTGGCCGAGCGCGTTCTGGGCCGTGTCGCGGCCGAGGACGTGCTGCTGCCGGGCACCGACACGGTGATCGTGAAGCAGGGCGAACTGATCGACGAACGCAAGTCGGACCAGATCGACCAGGCCAACATCCAGTCGATCCGGATCCGCTCGCCGCTGACCTGCGAGGCGGAAGAGGGCGTCTGCGCGATGTGCTACGGGCGCGACCTGGCCCGCGGCACGATGGTGAACATCGGCGAGGCCGTCGGCATCATCGCGGCGCAGTCGATCGGCGAGCCGGGCACCCAGCTGACCATGCGGACCTTCCACATCGGCGGCATCGCCCAGGGCGGCCAGCAGTCGTTCCTGGAAGCCTCCCAGGAAGGCAAGATCGAGTTCCGCAACACCGCGCTTCTGGCGAACGCGGCGGGCGAGCAGATCGTCATGGGGCGCAACATGCAGATCGCCATCGTCGACGAGACCGGGCAAGAACGGGCGAGCCACAAGCTCAGCTACGGCGCGAAGGTCTTCGTCAAGGACGGCCAGACGGTGAAGCGGGGCACCAAGCTGTTCGAATGGGACCCCTACACGCTGCCGATCATCGCCGAAAAGGCGGGCGTGGCGCGCTTCGTCGACCTGGTCTCGGGCATCTCGGTGCGCGAGGATACCGACGAAGCCACCGGCATGACCCAGAAGATCGTCACCGATTGGCGCTCCGCGCCGAAGGGCAACGATCTGAAGCCGGAAGTGATCCTGATGGACCCGACCACGGGCGATCCGGTGCGCAACGAGGCTAGCAACCCGATCTCCTACCCGATGTCGGTCGACGCCATTCTGTCGGTCGAGGACGGCCAGGAGCTGAGGGCCGGCGACGTGGTGGCGCGTATCCCGCGCGAAGGCGCCAAGACCAAGGACATCACCGGCGGTCTGCCGCGGGTGGCGGAACTGTTCGAGGCCCGGCGTCCGAAGGATCACGCGATCATCGCCGAGCATGACGGCTATGTGCGTTTCGGCAAGGACTACAAGAACAAGCGGCGGATCATCATCGAGCCGACCGATGAAACCTTGCAGCCTGTCGAGTACATGATCCCGAAGGGCAAGCACATCCCGGTTCAGGACGGCGACTTCGTCCAGAAGGGCGATTATGTGATGGACGGCAACCCGGCCCCGCACGACATCCTGCGGATCATGGGGGTCGAGGCGCTGGCCAACTACATGATCGACGAGGTGCAGGACGTCTACCGGCTGCAGGGCGTGAAGATCAACGACAAGCATATCGAAGTGATCGTGCGCCAGATGCTGCAGAAGTGGGAGATCCTCGACTCTGGGGAAACCACCCTGCTGAAGGGCGAGCATGTCGACCGCGACGAGCTGGAAGAGGTCAACGCCAAGGCCGTCGCCAACGGGCTGAAGCCCGCGGCGGGCGAGCCGATCCTGCTCGGCATCACCAAGGCGAGCCTGCAGACGCGGTCGTTCATCTCGGCGGCCTCGTTCCAGGAAACCACCCGGGTGCTGACCGAGGCCTCGGTAATGGGCAAGCGCGACAAGCTCGTCGGGCTGAAGGAAAACGTCATCGTCGGCCGGCTGATCCCGGCTGGCACCGGCGGGGCGACCGCGCGGATCCGCCGGATCGCCACCGATCGCGACGCCGAGGTGATCGAGGCGCGCCGTTCGGAAGCCGAGCAGGCGGTCCTCGCGGCGCCGAGCGAGCATGAGGTCTTCGGCGAGGAACCCGATCTGGGCTTCGCCGAGGCCCCGGAAAGCCGGGATTGATCGGCGCCGGACTGGCTTTTGGAAGGGCCCCCGCAAGGGGGCCTTTCTTTTTTCCCAGGGCCTTGAGGGATTCCCCCGCAGCGGCCCGCGGTGCTAGGCTTGGCACGGCAGCAAGGAGGCGGTGATGGCACAGGCGCGGAACCGGATCGTGGGCCTGGTGCGGTTCTCCTATGCCGGCCTGTCCGGCTTCACCAAGATGCCCGAAGGCGATGCCGCCACGGCGGCCGCGCTGCTGGCCGACCCGGCCCGACTGGAGCGTCGCTTCCGGCTGTTCGAGGCGCTGTGCCTGCCGTCGCTGCTGGCACAGGACGAAGCCGGGTTCGAGACGATTTTCCTGACCGGCACCGGCCTGCCGGCGGCGGCGCGGGCGCGGCTGGAAGCGGCGGCGGCGCGGCTTGACGGGGCCCGGGTGATGGCCCTGCCGCCGATGTCGCATTACCAGGCGACCCAGGCGGCCTTCGCGCAGCTGCTCGGCGAGGCCGAGGGCTATCTGACCAGCTTCCGGTTGGACGACGACGACGCGCTCGACCGCGGCCATATCGCCCGGCTGAAGCGGCGCGCGGCGGCAATGATCGCCTTGCAAGAACCGGGCCGGCCCGTGGTCGTCGGTTCCAACCGCGGGTTTTTCCTAGAGATTTCCGCCCAGGGAAACCGTCTCTACGATGTGGTGGAGCGGACGCCGCTGGGGATTGGGTTGGCCATGGTGGCGCCGGTGCGCAGCCGGGAGAACATCTTCCGCCGCAACCACAGGCTTTTGCCGCAGTTCTACACCACCTTCACCGAGGCGGAGACGCCGGCCTTCATCCGCAGCGTGCATCGCGACAATGACAGCGCGGCCCATGTGACCGGGGTGCAGGGCCAGATGAGCCAGGCCGAGATCGCGGCGGAGATCGGCCAGCGCTTTCCCTTCAGCGCCGAGGCGCTGCTGGCGCTCTGACCCCTGGCGCTGGCACAGGCGGCCTGTTAGCTCTGCGCCAACGGGGAGGCGGCCTTGGTTCTGAGCGACAACGCGCGCGGCGCGCTTTACATGTGCCTGGCGATGGCCTCCTTCACGCTGAACGACAGTTGCATGAAGGCGGTGACGGAACGTCTGCCGACCTTCGAGGCGGCGGCGCTGCGCGCGATGATGGTGGTGCCGGCGCTGATGCTGGTGGCGCATCGCCGCGGCGGGCTGCGGCTGCGGCTCGGCCCGGATGCGCCGACGGTCGGCTGGCGCTGCCTGGGCGAGGTGCTGAGCACGGTGCTCTATCTCTATGCGCTGAAGCATATGCCGCTCGCCAATATCTCGGCGATCATGCAGTCGCTGCCCCTGGCGGTGACCCTGGCCGCGGCGCTTTTCCTTGGCGAGCCAATCGGTTGGCGCCGGGCGAGCGCGATCCTGGTGGGCTTCGCCGGGGTCATGCTGATCATCCGGCCGGGCGGCGAGGGCTTCGACCGCTGGTCGCTGCTGGCGCTGGCCTCGGTGGCGGCGGTGGTGCTGCGCGATCTGGCCTCGCGCCGGGTGTCGCGGGCGCTGCCCTCGGTGACGGTGGCGATCTGGTCGGCCGGCTCGGTGGGCGTGCTGTCGGTGCTGTCGGCCCCCTTCGCCGGCGGCTGGCCGCAGCCGACCGGCACCGAGGCGCTGTGGCTTCTCGCCGCGGCGAGCTGCCTGGTGGTGGGCTATATCACCAGCGTGGCGGCGATGCGGGTGGGCGAGGTCGGTTTCGTCGCGCCGTTCCGCTATACTTCGCTGATCTGGGCGATCGGGCTGGGCTGGCTGGTGTTCGACCAATTGCCGGGCCGGCTGACCTCGCTCGGCGCAGCGGTGGTGATCGCCACCGGCCTGTTCACCCTCTACCGCGAACGCCAGGCGCGCCGACAAGCCTTAGCGCGCGGTTAACGCGGCGCCCCGCGGCGCCGGCGAAGCGGAAGATTTTCCCGCTAAGCGCCTGAAAAGCGGCCAAAAGCCGAATACCGATTTGACACCGATTTCGCACCGATTTTACACCGACGTGCGACCGCCTGGCGGGGGCGAGATCGTGCGTCGGGATCGTGGGTCGGGATCGCGGGGCGGACTGCCGCCCCTGACGCGGGAAGCGGCAGCGGCCGGGATCAGGCCGCGGGAAGGCCCCGGCAAACGCGCCGGCACCGAGCCGGGACTGGGCTGCGACCGGGTTGCGACCGGAACGGAGCCGGGCCGAGATGGGGCTGGCTGTTGACATCCCCCGCGACTCCCAATATTACGCCGGCACTTCGGGCTTGGGGGGATTCCCCCTAGGCCCGAATGTCACGAACGGAAGTGGTCACGATCCGGGCCTCAAGGCCCCGATCCTCTGGAATTCCACCGCGTCGCCCTCGCAAAGGGCGTTTGCGGTTGTCTTGCTTTGCGGAAGGTCCGCCGAGCATGTCGAGAAGTGGCGCCCCAGAGGGGGCGAGTATTGACAGGCTGAACACGAGGTTAAGTGTATGCCAACGATCCAACAGCTGATCCGCAAGCCGCGGCAGCCCAACGTCAGGAAGTCCAAGTCGCAGCACCTGGAATCCTGCCCGCAAAAGCGGGGCGTCTGCACCCGCGTCTACACCACCACGCCGAAGAAGCCGAACTCGGCTATGCGGAAGGTGGCGAAGGTGCGGTTGACCAACGGCTATGAGGTCATCAGCTACATCCCCGGCGAAAAGCACAACCTGCAGGAGCACTCCGTCGTGCTCATCCGCGGTGGCCGGGTGAAGGACCTTCCGGGCGTGCGCTACCACATCCTGCGCGGTGTGCTCGACACCCAGGGCGTGAAGGATCGCCGGCAGCGGCGTTCGAAGTACGGCGCGAAGCGGCCGAAGTGAGGAGATAGCAGATGTCCCGTCGTCACGCTGCCGAGAAGCGCGAAGTTCTCCCCGATGCCAAGTTCGGCGATCGGGTGCTGACCAAATTCATGAACAACCTGATGGTCGACGGCAAGAAGTCGGTCGCCGAGCGGATCGTCTACGAAGCGCTCGACCGGGTGCAGAACCGTCTGAAGCGCCAGCCGATCGAGGCTTTCCACGAG
>JAKAJW010000439.1 GCA_021813645.1 Pseudomonadota bacterium
GCAGCGGCGTCACCCGGCGCGGGCACAGCAGCCGGGCCCGGATCTCGCCGCTGTCGCCCGCCAGGCTTGCCGGGCTGGCCAGGCAGCCGGTCGCCTCGGGGATCAGCGCCACCATCTGTTGGCGAATCGCCGGCTGCTCGGCCCGGCTGGCCCAGCCGAAGCGGATCACCTCGACCAGATTGCCGCGCAGATGGATCGCATAATTCCGCCCGCCGCGCGTCACGCGCAGCTCCTGCCCGCCCCACATCTGCGGCGCCGGGCTGTCGCAAGCGGCCAGGGCCGCCGCCGCCAGCCCGAGAAGGGCCAAAAGAAACGGCCCGGGCCGAAGCCCGGGCCAGTCGCCTTGCCGGAGCCCGCGCATTGCTGCCTCCGCTCTCCCCAAACCTCGGCCATCCTCGGGAATCAGGGTTAACGAAACATTGACCGAAAGGCGGCCGGCGCCGGATCGCGAGGCCATCGGCGGAAGTCAGCGATGCGGCGGTGGTTGACAGTCGCCAGCCTAGGCGCATTTTAGCCCAAACCCGCAGAAGGAGCCTCAGATGCCGATCCGCCGCCCGATGACCGCCATCGCGACCCTGCTCGTCCTGCTGAGCCTCGCCGCCTGCGACACCATGGCCGGCGCCGGCAAGGATCTGCAGAAGGCCGGCCAGGCGCTGACCACCACCGCCCAGAAGACCCAGGCGGGGATGTAAGCCAAGCCCGGCCGGCGGCGATCTCGCATCGGCCTCGCATCGGTGTCAAATCGGTGCGGTATCGGTGCGATGTCGGTATTTGACCGAACGGTCGGGAAAGTCGCAAAAGAACAAATCCGCCCGGCGGGCGGCACTTCCGCCCGCACCCGGCCGGCCGCCTGCGGCGGCCCGCGCCGGGTCCGCCGTCAGTTGTCCATCTTCAGCGCGTTGATGAAGGCTTCCTGCGGGATCTCGACCTTGCCGAACTGCCGCATCCGCTTCTTGCCGGCCTTCTGCTTGTCGAGAAGCTTCCGCTTCCGCGTCGCGTCGCCGCCGTAGCACTTCGCCGTCACGTCCTTGCGCATCGCGCTGATCGTCTCGCGCGCGATCACCCGGCCGCCGATCGCCGCCTGAATGGGGATCTTGAACATGTGCCGCGGGATCAGCTCCTTGAGCTTCTCGCACATCACCCGGCCGCGCGCCTCGGCCCGGTCGCGATGCACCATCATCGACAGCGCGTCCACCGGCTCGTCGTTCACCAGAATCGACATCTTCACCAGGAAATCCTCGCGATAGCCGGTGATCTGATAGTCGAAGCTCGCATAGCCCTTGGTGACCGATTTCAGCCGGTCGTAGAAGTCGAACACCACCTCGTTCAGCGGCAGGTCGTAGACCACCATGGCGCGCGAGCCGGCGTAGGACAGGTCGAGCTGGATGCCGCGCCGGTCCTGGCACAGCTTCAGCACGTCGCCCAGGTATTCGTCCGGCACCAGGATGGTCGCCTTGATGCGCGGCTCCTCGATATGGTCGACATAGGTCAGGTCCGGCATATCGGCCGGATTGTGCAGCTCGCGCGTCGTGCCGTCGCGCATGTGGATGTGGTAAACCACGGACGGCGCAGTGGTAATCAGGTCGAGGTTGTATTCCCGCTCCAGCCGGTCGCGCACCACTTCGAGATGCAGCAGCCCCAGGAAGCCGCAGCGGAAGCCGAAGCCCAGCGCGGCCGAGGTCTCCATCTCGAAGCTGAACGAGGCGTCGTTCAGCGCCAGCTTCTCGATCGCGTCGCGCAAATCCTCGAAATCGGCGGCATCGACCGGGAACAGGCCGCAGAACACCACCTGCATCGCCGGCTTGAAGCCCGGCAGGGCGGTGGTGCAGCCGCGCTTTTCATGGGTGATCGTGTCGCCCACCCGCGTGTCGCGCACCTGCTTGATCGAGGCGGTCAGCACGCCGATCTCGCCCGGCCCCAGCTCGGCGATATCGGTCATCTTCGGCTTCAGCACGGCGAGCTTTTCCACGCCGTAAAGCGCGCCGGTCTGCATCATCTTGATGCGGTCGCCCTTCTTCAGCACGCCGTCGATCACCCGCACCAGCACGACCACGCCCAGGTAGCTGTCGTACCAGCTGTCGACCAGCATCGCCTTCAGCGGCGCCTCGCGGTCGCCCTTGGGCGGCGGCAGGCGGGTGACGATCGCCTCCAGCACATCGGGAATGCCGAGGCCGGATTTCGCCGAGATCGGGATCGCCTGCGAGGCGTCGATGCCGATCACGTCCTCGATCTGCGCCTTCACCCGCTCCGGCTCGGCCGCCGGCAGGTCGATTTTGTTCAAGACCGGCACGATCTCATGATCCGCGTCGATCGCCTGATACACATTCGCCAGCGTCTGCGCCTCGACGCCCTGCGAGGCGTCGACCACCAGCAGCGAGCCCTCGACCGCGCGCATCGACCGGCTGACCTCGTAGCCGAAGTCGACATGGCCGGGGGTGTCGATCAGGTTCAGCGTGTAGGTCTTGCCGTCCTTCGCCGGATAGTCGATCCGCACCGTGTTGGCCTTGATGGTGATGCCACGCTCGCGCTCGATGTCCATCGAGTCCAGAAGCTGCTCCTTCATATCTCGCTCGGCCACCGTCCCGGTCAGCTGGATCAGCCGGTCGGCGAGGGTGGATTTGCCGTGGTCGATATGCGCCACGATGGAGAAATTGCGGATCAGCGAAAGCTCGGTCATGGCTCGGCCATATAGCTTGCCGCAAGCCCCCCCGGAAGGGGGGATCGCGCCGCCGCTGCGCCCGCCGTCGCGGCCGACGCGCTTTCCCGCGGCGCGGCCACTTGACCTTCCCCTCGCTGGAAGCCCCATATCCCGGCCAAAGGAAAGGAATCGCCATGTCCGAAGCCCTGAAACTCTCGATCCCCGACATGACCTGTGGCCATTGCAAGATGGCGGTGGAAAAGACCATCGCCGCGCAGGATGCCGGCGCCAAGGTGGCGGTCGACCTCGACAGCCACACCGTCTCGGTGGAAAGCAAGGCCCCGCTGGCCGCGCTGCTGCAGGCGCTGGAGGCCGAGGGCTACCCCGCCGCCCTGCTCTGAGCCCCACAGCCGGCCTCGCAGGCGGCCCAGACCGCAACGCCATGGACCGCAACGCCATAGACGGGCCGCCGGGGGCGACAGCCCGCGACGCTGCGGCTAGACTGGCGCCATGACCGCGATCCCCCCTCTCCAGGCGCTCGAGCTGCGCATCACCGGCCAGGTGCAGGGCGTCGGCTACCGCGCCTGGACGGCGGCGACCGCCCGCCGGCTGGGTCTCGTCGGCTGGGTCCGCAACGCGCCCGACGGCTCGGTGGCGGCGCTGATCCAGGGTCCGCAAGACGCTTTGGCGCAGATGGTCGCGCTCTGCCGCCGCGGCCCGCCCGCCGCGCGGGTCGCCGAGCTTGCCCAGTCCGCCGCGCCGGCCGATCCGGCCCGCATCAGCTTCGACATTGTTTTCTAACGCCGAATCAGCCCTGCCCGACTGTTCCCGATCCGCCACGGCCGGCTCTTTCGGCGCCCCGCGGCGCGGCCGTTATCTTGTGGACACCGCCCCGGCCGCCACATGCCGTGGGTCCTGCTGCAGATCGGCAACGTTTCCCATGCTCGTTGTAAATTCCTGAAAAAACTGGCATTGTCCCTGCATCGAGGCAGACAGCACCAGCACCGGACCAACCGGGCGGCGGCGAAAACGAGGCAGCAATGAAGATGATCCTTTTGGCGATGGTGCTGACCATCCTATGCGCAACCCTGGCGGAAGCCGGACCGATCGACCGCGCCTGCCTGAGTTCCGGCAGCGAAAACGCCTCGCCGGCGCTCTGCGGCTGCATCCAGCAGGTGGCCGACATGACGTTGGCCCGCGCCGACCAGCAACGCGCCGCCGGCTTCTTCGTAGACCCGCAGAAGGCGCAGGACGTGCGCGCCTCGAAATCCCAGGCCGACAGCGCCTTCTGGCAGCGCTACGTCACCTTCGGCAGCGCCGCCGAGCAATACTGCCAGGGCTGATCGCCCCTCGCCCCGCGACCAGGGCCGGCTTCAGCGAAAGTCCGGCCCATGCGCCCAGATCGTCAGCGACTGCCGCACGCCCGCCGTCACCGGGGTGACCCGATGCAGCGCGAAGGCTGGAAACAGGATCGCCGCGCCGCGCGCCCGCGCCGCCTCGCGCGGGGTGCCATCCGGCCAGATCTCCAGCGCGCCGCCGGCATAGTCCTCCGGCGCGGAAAGCTGCACCACCAGCGTCAGCTTGCGCCGGCGCGCCACCGGTCCGGCGCCGATGTCGGAATGCCAGGCGAAATGGCCCTGCGCCTCGGCGCCGTAGCGGGCGACCTGGGCGCTTTCGGCGAATTCATCGAGGGCGAAGCCGAAATGCGCGCGGTTCGCCTCGGCCACCAGCGCCACCAGCCGCGCCGTCACCCAGTCCGCCCCGTCCCGCTCGTCGAGCCAGGCCAGTTCCGCCCGCCGCAGCCGGCCGTCCTGCACCCCGCCGACCAGCCCGGCCGGCGCCAATGGCGCGGCCGCCGCCAGGGCCAGGATGCGGTCGCATTCGAGGGGTGAGAAGGCCGTGGCGATCGGATAGGGGGCGAGCAGAATCGGGCACTCCAAAATGGTGGCCCGTTCTGCGCCGCCGCCCGGCCCACCGCCCGCCTGTTCCCGACCGCGAGGTCGCAATTCATCCTCGCCGCGCGCCCGCTTCCGGCGCCGCTGTCCCGCCGGCGACGCAGGCTGTCGTTTTGAGGGCTGACGCCGCCCGCCGCTTGGCCTAGAGCGGCAGAGCGGAACAGGACGGATCATGGCGGTACTTCTCGGCGTCGACACCGGCGGCACCTATACCGACGCGGCGATTCTCGACGAGCGCGAAGAGCGCGTCATCGCCGCGGCCAAGTCGCTGACCACGCGCGAGGATCTGGCGCTCGGCATCGGCCGGGCGGTGGCCGCGGCGCTCGACCAGGCGGGGTTGCAGGCCGCGGATGTCGCGCTGGTCTCGCTCTCCACCACGCTCGCCATCAATGCGCTGGTCGAAGGCCAGGGCGGCCGCGTCGCGCTGGTCTTCATTGGCTTCGACGACGGCGATCTCACCCGCGAGGGGCTGGCCGAGGCGCTGGCCGGCGACCCGGTGGTGCGGCTGGCCGGCGG
>JAKAJW010000239.1 GCA_021813645.1 Pseudomonadota bacterium
CGGCCACGGCCAGGAAGGCGCGGATCAGCGCACAGTCGAGGGAAGCCAAGCCATTCATTCTTGAATGGCTAACATGCAAGACTGGCAAATTCCAATGCGGTTTCGCATGGCGTAGCCTGATGAAAGCAGAAGGAGACAGGGAATGACCCAGGGAACCGTTCTGATCGCCGGCGCTTTGGGCAACTTCGGGGGCAGTGCCGCGACGGCCTTCGCTGCCGCCGACTGGACCGTTCGCCGCTATCGCCGCGGCACCGATATGGCGGCGGCGGCGCAGGGGGCGGATGTCATCGTCAACGGGCTGAACCCGCCACTCTATCACGATTGGGACGCGCTGATCCCGGCGATCACCGGACAGGCGATCGCCGCGGCCAGGGCCAGCGGCGCCACCCTGCTGGTGCCCGGCACGGTCTATGTCTACGGCCAAGAGCCCGGCCCCTGGAGCGAAGCGACGCCGCATCGCTTCGTCGCCCGCAAGGGCCGGATCCGCGCCGAGATGGAGGCGAGCTATCGCCAAGCGGCGGCGGCGGGCGTGCGGGTGATCCTGCTGCGCAGCGGCGATTTCATCGACCCCGGCAACCCCAACACGCTGCTGGAGATGATCGTGCTGAAGGGGCTGCCGCGCGGCTTCATGATGCCGACCGGCCGGCCCGCGGCGCGGCGCGCCTATGCCTATCTGCCCGATCTGGCGCGCGCCGCGGTGGCGCTGGCCGAGATGCGGGCGGCGCTGGCGCCCTATCAGGAGGTGAACCTGCCGGGGCTGACCTTCTCGATGCAGGAGCTGCGCGCCGAGATCGCCCGGCAGACCGGCCGGCGGCCCTGGTTGTTGCCGTTCCCCTGGCCGCTGCTGCGGTTGGCGGCGCCGTTCCATGAATTGTCTCGGGAGTTGCTGGAGATGCGCTATCTGCACGATCTGCCGCACAGTCTGGCGGGCGAGCGGTTTCACCGGCTGTTGCCAGAATTCGCGACCACGTCCTTCGCCGAGGTGGTGGCCCGGCAGCTGGCGGCCCTGGCCGCGGGCAAGCGGGGGCAGGTCGGCGACGCGCGGGCGGCCTGAGCCGCAAGCCGGTTCGGGTCAGGCGATCAGCAGCGAAGCGGCCTCGGCGGCGCGGTTCTGACGGCGCTTTTCGCGGATCATATCGGCGATTCGGCCCATGGCGATGCCGCGCATGAACAGGCTGGAGGGCAGGAAGGCCCAGGCGGACACGGTCCAGATCAGGGTCTGCGGCGAGGACAGCGTCACCGGTTGGAACCCGGCGGCGGCGGTCTTCACCACGGCGGGGATGACGAAGGGCAAGAGGAAGCCCAGCGCGATGTTCAACCGGGCGTCGCGCTCGAGCCGGGCCACCACGTCACCGCCCACCGTCGGATCGAAGGTGGGCAGGTTGACCCAGACGTTGAAGGCGCCGAGCCGGCTGGGCCAGCCGAACACCTTCAGCACGATGACGAAGACCGAGAGCGACAGCAGCGAGATCAGATAGGCCATGCCGGCGGCGGTGCGCACCAGCGCGACATGCGCCGCCGGGGTGCCGGCCGGCAGCATCAGCGTGATCAGCCGGACCGGCGAATAGGGCACGTCGATCGCTTCGCCAATCACCGTGCCCACCGAGCGGACGAAGCTGGCGAGCGGTGTCGGATTGGACGGCGCAGCGCAAATGATGGTGATCAGGAAGACCGAAAGGAACAGCGAGATGAAGCGGATGCGGTTGAACGGCGGGGCGTAGCGGAATTCGACCAGGCCGGGATAGGCAGAGGCATATTCCGAGAAGGTCAGCGCGCCGGCGAAGAGGCCGAAGAAGGCGACGACCTGGGTGGAATCGCCATTGCCCTGCGGCAGCAACAGCGACGGGGTCGCCAGAAGAAACATCACTAACAGGCCGCGTAAAAACGCGCCGGGCAACCGGTGGATCACTGCTCGCCTTCCCTCAACCCGGACGGGAGCGGTCCGTCGCCGCCCCCTTGTTCCATGTCGATCGCGCCGATTGTGGCGCTTTGCCTCAAAACTGTCCAATTTTTGCCTTCTTTCGCGAAGCCGAGCAACGACTCTTTGAGAAAGCATTAACGCTTCGGCGATTTGAGGGCGCCTCTGTCGCCTCAATGCATCAATTTTGCAGCAAAAAAGGGGCAGCCCACCGGGCTGCCCCCTGCCGCGATCGGCCGGTCGGATCAGGCCCAGGGCCGGGTCGCCGCCGCCTTCTTTTCGAATGCGTCGATCGATCCGGCCTTTTCCAGGGTCAGGCCGATGTCATCCAAACCATTGAGAAGACAGTGTTTCTTAAACGGATCGACGTCGAAGTGATAGGTCTTTCCCTCGGCGCCGGTGACGGTCTGGCTATCCAGATCGACGGTGATCCGGGCATTCGCACCGCGCCGCGCATCTTCCATCAACTCTTCAACGGCCGATTGCGGGAGAACAACCGGGAGGATTCCGTTCTTAAAGCAGTTGTTAAAGAAGATGTCGGCGAAGGAGGTCGAAATCACGCAGCGGATGCCGAAATCCAGGAGCGCCCAGGGCGCATGTTCGCGCGAGGAGCCGCAGCCGAAGTTGTCGCCCGCCACAATGATTTCGGCATCGCGGTAGGCCGGCTGGTTCAGCACGAACTCCGGCTTCTCCTTGCCGTCGGCGTCGTAGCGCATCTCGTCGAACAGGTTCTTGCCGAGGCCGGTTCGCGCGATCGTCTTCAGGAACTGCTTGGGGATGATCATATCGGTGTCGATATTCACGAGCGGCATCGGCGCCGCGACCCCGGTCAGGGTGGTGAACTTGTCCATCCTCAGGCCTCCTCGCCCATCAGTTCGCGCACGTCGGTCAGATGCCCGGTCACGGCCGCCGCTGCCGCCATCGCCGGGCTCATCAGATGGGTGCGCCCGCCGCGGCCCTGGCGGCCCTCGAAATTGCGGTTCGAGGTCGCCGCGCAGCGCTCGCCGGGCGAGAGCTGGTCGGGATTCATGGCGAGGCACATCGAGCAGCCGGCCAGCCGCCATTCGAAGCCAGCGTCGATGAAGACCTGGGCCAGCCCTTCCTCCTCGGCCTGGGCCCGGACCAGGCCGGAACCCGGCACCACCATCGCCCGCATGCCGGGGGCCACCTTGCGGCCCTTCAGCACGGCGGCAGCGGCGCGCAGATCCTCGATCCGGCCGTTGGTGCAGGAGCCGATGAAGACGGTGTCGATCTTGATGTCGGTCAGCTTGGTGCCCGGTTTCAGGCCCATGTAGTCGAGCGCGCGCTTGGCCGCCTCGACCTTGCCGCCGGTGAAGCTTTCCGGGTCCGGCACCTCGCCGGTGATCGGCAGCACGTCCTCGGGCGAGGTGCCCCAGGTGACGACCGGAGCGATGTCCTCGCCCTTCAGCACCACGACCTTGTCGAAATGGGCGCCTTCGTCGGTGAAGAGCGTCTTCCAATAGGCAAGCGCCGCTTCCCACTTGGCACCCTTGGGCGCATGCGGCCGGCCCATCACATATTCGAAGGTCTTTTCGTCCGGCGCGATCAGCCCGGCGCGCGCGCCGCCCTCGATCGCCATGTTGCAGACCGTCATCCGGCCTTCCATCGACAGTTCGCGGATCGCCTGGCCGCAGTATTCGATGACATGGCCGGTGCCGCCGGCGGTACCGGTGGCGCCGATCACCGAGAGCGTGATGTCCTTGGCGGTGACGCCGGGGCGCAGGCTGCCGGTGATCTCCACCTTCATGTTCTTGGACTTCTTCTGGATCAGCGTCTGGGTGGCGAGCACATGCTCCACCTCCGAGGTGCCGATGCCATGCGCCAGCGCGCCGAAGGCGCCGTGGGTCGCGGTGTGGCTGTCGCCGCAGACCACCGTCATCCCCGGCAGGGTCCAGCCCTGCTCGGGGCCGACGATATGGACGATGCCCTGGCGGATATCCGTCACCGGATAATAGACCACGCCGAAATCCTTGGCGTTCTTGTCGAGCGCCTCGACCTGGATGCGGCTTTCCTCGTTGTCGATATGGGTTTCGCGGCCCGGGGTGGTGGGCACGTTATGGTCCGGCACGGCGATGGTCTTTTCCGGCGCGCGGACCTTGCGGCCGGTCATGCGCAGGCCTTCGAAAGCCTGCGGGCTGGTGACCTCGTGGACCAGATGGCGGTCGATATAGATCAGGCAGGTGCCGTCGGCATCCTGCTGGACGACGTGATCGTCCCAGATCTTGTCGTAGAGTGTGCGGGGAGCGGCCATGGCTCATCCTCTCGCTGCAAGGGGTAACGATATCGGTGACGGGCGCCCATGACGGGGCGCGCCCGCTCAAAGTCGGGCGAGGACGGAGCGCGTCGCGCCGTAGAAGCGCCAGGGCAGGCGGGCGCGGTCGCCGATGTCGAAAAAGCGCGTCATGCCGGGTTTGATACTCCTCGGCCGGCGGTGAGGCAAGCCGGTGGCGCCGGCCCCTTGCCCAGGGAGCGGCCGCGCCGCTCAGGCGGCCTGGCGCAGCTTGGCGGCGGCGGCGGCGACGAGCGGGTTCACATCCGCGCGGCCGGCATCGAGGATCGCGAACAGCTGGCGGCGCATGCGGGGTTCCCAAAAATCGTGGATATGGTCGGCGACGCGGTCGACGCGCTCGGCCTCGGGCTGGGAGGCGAAGAAGGTGGCGATCTGGTTGGCCATGTAGACAAGCTTGTCAGGCGACATTCTGGGCCTCTGAACTTGCGATCCGGTCGGGATGGGAGAAGAGGGTGAAGCCCTCGTCGCGCACCAGGGCGGCGAGGGTGAGGCCGGCGGTCTCGGCCAAGCGCAGCGCCTGGGCGGTGGGGGCGGAGGCGGCGATCAGCACGGGGGCGCCGAGTGCGGCGCATTTCTGCACCATCTCGATCGAGACGCGGCTGGTCAGCACCACGGCGCCGGTTTCGGGCGCGATGCCGGCGCGGCTGAGGGCGCCCACCAGCTTGTCGAGCGCGTTGTGGCGGCCGACATCCTCGCGGGCCAGGACGAGGCCCGCGCCCGGGCGGTAGAAGCCGGCGGCATGGGTGGCCCGGGTCTGGTCGTGCAACGGTTGCGCGGCACGCAGCCCGGCGCAGGCAGCCAGCACGTCGGCGGGCGTCAGGCGCAGGGTGGAGGCGGGCAGCGCGGCGAGCGGGCGCAGCGCCTGCTCGAT
>JAKAJW010000206.1 GCA_021813645.1 Pseudomonadota bacterium
TCGGGAGAACGCTTTCGCGGGGGCAAGTGGCGGAGGGGATGGGTCTAGGATCCAACCTTCTCCAATTACCTTCCTGCGCACCAACAGTGCAATCCTTCGTGAAAGGTCAGGGTCATCGAAAATGGATCTGCTCTAACATAGCTCACCCGTAGGAGACGGACCCGTCGACGTCGAACATGGGGTGCCCGGACCCGTCTCGCAGGAACATGGCGGTAAGGGCGTCGACAAGAGCGTGTCCACTTTGACTTCCCTGAGCACTGTTCAGACGCTCCTGCAGGTCCGCCGCGTCTGACGCGGTATCTCCCATCGGCCACAGGGCTGAAGACGCGAGCTTTCGCTTCCGCGCCATGAGACTGTGCAGCAAACAATCAAAGGAATGTTCCCGGTACCCCGCATGGATGGCCATAGGCACATGTACTGTTACCGGTCTGGTCTGACCGATACGATGGATGCGATCGGCAGTGTCCCGGGTGGTGGTGTAGGAGGCCGCGCGCGGAGCCTCCGGCGTAGCGTGAGCCACGCGGCCGGCGGTGACGCTGGCGGTCATCGCCGATCTTCGGAGAAGGTTTGGGTTGCGAGACCTGAAACCGACAACGGAGACGACGATGACCGAAGAGAGAATGGCGCTGATCGAGCTGGTTGAGAAGCAGGCCGATGGCGACCTCGTGCGCGAGATGCTGGCCTTCGCGGCCGAGCGCATCATGGAGGCCGAGGTGGAGGCCCGGACAGGCGCGGCCAAGGGCGCACGCTCGCCGATGCGGGAGGTTCAGCGCAACGGATACCGCGACCGTGACTGGGATACCCGCGCCGGACGGATCGCGCTGGAGATCCCCAAGCTCAGGAAAGGCAGCTACTTCCCCAGCTTCCTGGAGCCTCGCCGGACAGCGGAGAAGGCCCTGGTGGCCGTGATCCAGGAGGCCTACGTCCACGGCGTCTCGACGCGGTCGGTCGACGATCTGGTCAAGGCCATGGGCGCGGGCGGCATGTCCAAGAGCTAGGTCAGCCGCCTCTGCGCCGAGATCGACGAACGGGTGAACGCCTTCCTGGCGCGGCCTCTGGAGGGCGCATGGCCCTACCTCTGGCTCGACGCCACCTACGTGAAGGTGCGCGAGGGCGGGCAGATCATCAGCCGTGCCGTGATAATTGCGGTGGCGGTCAACGAGGACGGCAAGCGCGAAGTTCTGGGTGTCGCCACCGGGCCATCCGAAGCCGAGACCTTCTGGACCGGGTTCCTGCGGTCCCTGGCCGACAGGGGCCTGCGGGGCGTGAAGCTGGTGATCGCCGACGACCACAAGGGCCTGCGGGCTGCGGCACGTCGGGTCTTCAACGCCACCCACCAGAGGTGCCGCATTCACTGGATGCGAAACGCGCTGGCTCACGCCCCGGCCAAGCAGCGCACCGCCGTGGCGGCGATGCTGAAGACGATCTTCGCGCGGGAAACCAAGGTCTAGGCTGAGGCCCAGTGGGAGATCGTGGCCGACGCCCTGCGCGAGAAGCAGCCCAAGCTCGGCGCTCTGATGGACGCCGCTCGCGATGAGGTGCTGGCCTACATGTCGTTCCCCCGTGAACACTGGGCCCAGATCGCAAGCACGAACCCGCTGGAAAGGGTGAACCGCGAGGTCAAGCGCCGCGCCGACGTCATCGGCCCTCGGGCATTCCTTCGGACCGATGGCAGTCATGCCCTCGATCCCGAACGCCGACGCCATCATCCGCCGCGTCGGCGCGCTGATGCTCGAGACCGACGACGAGTGGGCGGTCGCAAGGCGATACATGTCGCTTGAAACCCTCGCCCGCGTGACCGACAATCCAACCGTCAGGCTGCCCGCAGTGGCCGCCTGATCAAGCCCTGACCTCTCCGACGGTCGGCCCTCCTACACCACCCCGTGGGACACTACCTCACGGTCCGTGCGCCGGTTTCGGGGCTGGTCCGGAGATCAACCATCTCTCGCCGCACGGACGCTACGGCCATCAGCGCCAGGGCAAGCCTCGTCCAGGGTGTCGCCCGCACCTGCGCCGCCACATCCGCCAGGTTCACCGGCGCCAGCAGCCGGTACAGCGTCCAGAGGCCGAGGGCGAAAAGTCCGGCCGCAAGGACATAGGGCAGTGCCGCCCGCACGCGGGGCCAAGATACCGGAGTGTCGGCAGAATTCTCGGGGTCGATGGTCATGCGTGGTGCGTTTTCCGTCGGCAAGCCCGTCGCCGATGTTTATGCTGGGCGAATGAACAATTCGCAACGGAAATGGAATTCGCAGGGATGGGCTTTCTGAATGGGATCTGGCACAGCGGGGTCATCGGCAGCTTCCTGACCGGATTGGCGGTTCTGGCCCCACTAATCCTCACGCTGATGATCCTGCAATGGATCATGGCGCGACTTGCGGGGACTTTCGGACCTGACACCTGGGCAGGCGAAATGTTGGCCCGTGTCGGCTCGGCCCTGGTCGGGAAGAATCACGGGGCTGTTGCCTTTCTGCTGGGCCTTCTGGCTGTGCTGGCCGAAATCTGGGCGCTTGGTGTCCTGGTCAGGGGGCGTGCGCGCAAGGGGATCGAGGCCTGGCGTGATGCGGTGTTCTCTCGCGTGCGACTTCTGCGGCTGGTCTATCCCCCGGTGGCGCAGGTCTTTCGCCTGATGGCGTGCGGCAGCGGCGACGAGATCAAGGCGATGCGCGTGGTCGTAGTGCGGTTCGGACGCGCCAGGGGGGCCGATGTCATGGCGCTGCAGGCCAGCGCGCAGGTCTACGACATGCCCAGCGGCGATCGGCGGGTGATGGTCTATCTGCCGACCTCGCCCCTGCCCATGTCCGGCAGTCTGGTGCTTGTGCCCGAGGACAGCGTCGCCACCGTGCCGGGCATGAGCGCCGACGACCCGTTGCGCGCATACGTCTCGCTCGGAGCCCTGACGCCGGCGCGGCCGGACGCCTTCACCGGGGCGCGACCAACCGGGGCCGCGACGGCATGAGCCAGATCGCCCCGGCCTTCACGGCTTTCATCGAACAGCACGCCAATCTCGCGGCCCTGATCGTCTTTCTTCTTGCCGCCTCGGAATCCCTGGTCGTCGTCGGCGCCTTCATCCCCGGCACGGCGATCCTTCTGGGGCTGAGCGCGATGATCGGCATGGGGCATCTGCCGCTCTGGTCGGTGCTGATCGCGGCGGCCCTGGGGGCGATCGCGGGGGATGCCTTCTCGTGGTGGGTGGGCCATCGCTGGCGCGACAGGATCGCCGGCCTCTGGCCCTTCAGCCGACACCCCCGGCTGATCGCGGACGGGCAGAGCTTCTTTGCCCGCCATGGTGGCAAGAGCATCCTGATCGCGCGCTTCACGCCGGGGGTGCGGGCGATCGTGCCTGTGGTCGCGGGCGCCTCGGGTATGCCCGCCGGGCGCTTCTTTGCGGCCAACATCGGCTCGGCCCTGGTCTGGGCGCCGGCGCATGTGCTGCCTGGGGCGCTGGCCGGCCTGGGGCTGGGGCTGGCCGGACATCTCAGCGCGCGGCTGCTGGTGCTTGCCTTGGGCCTGATCGTCGCAGTCGTGGCGGCGCTGGTTTTCCTGCGGCTTCTGTTGCGCTGGCTCTTGCCCGCGGCGGATGGGCTGCGGGCCCGCACCGCCGCGCGGCTGCGCACCCTGCCGGCCACGCCCTGGCGGCGCGCGGCACTGGCGGTTCTGAGCCCCGACGACGATCTGCGTCCGCTGATCCTTCTGGGTCTGCCGCTGGTCCTGGTCGCGCTGGCGCTGGCGGGCCTGGCCGAAGAGGTCGCCGATCGCGCAGGCCTCGCCCGGGCCGATGCGGCATTGAGCCGGGCGGTGACAGGCCTGCGCAGCGAACCGGGGGACGAGGCGATGGCCTTCGTCACCAACCTGGGCGATGCGCCGGTGATCATGGCCGCGACGGCGGCTGCGGTGCTGTGGCTTCTCATCCGCCGCCGATGGCATCTGGCAGCGGGTGTCGCGGTGGCGATGGGGCTGTCCACCGCCTTCGCCACGGCAATGAAAGTCGCCTTCGCCATCCCGCGTCCGACCGCGCTTTACGAGGGTGCCCAGGTCTTCGGCTTTCCCAGCGGGCACGCGACCGGCGCGGCGACGCTGTTCGGCCTTTTGATCTGGTTTGCATGGCGCGGGTTGCCACAGCCATGGGGCGGGCGGCTGGCGGGGCTTCTGGCGGTGCTGGTCGCGCTGATCGCGGCCTCGCGCGTCTATCTTGCTGCGCACTGGCCATCGGATGTGGCAGGGGGGGTGCTTCTGGGGGCGGGGCTGACGCTGATCTTCGCGCTGGCCTTCCGCCGTACCGACCCGACGCCGGTGGCCGGCAGCACGCTTGGCGCGGCGCTGGCCGTCTTCGCGGGCTTCGGCCTGTGGCATGCCGCCGCGACCCTGCCCGAGGCTCTGGCCCGCTATGCGCCGGTCGCCGCCCCGGTGCAGGCGATCCCGCGCGCCGACTGGCTGGCGGCAGGCTGGGCGACGCTGCCCGCAGGGCGCATCGACCTCATGGGCGAGACCGAAGAACCCGTCGTCCTGCAATGGGCCGACGATCCGGTGGCCTTGCGGGATCTGCTGGCGGCCGAGGGCTGGCGAGCCCCGCCGCCGTTTTTCTCGTCCATCGGCAGCATCCTGTCGCCCGCCTCCGGCCCCGAGGCGCTGCCGGTCCTGCCTCGGCTGAACGACGGCGCCTATCCGGTGCTGACCCTGATCCGGCCCGCCCGGGACGGTGCTTCGCGCGAGGTTCTGCGCGTCTTTGCCTCGGGCCATGCGGTCGAAACGGCCGGCAAGACGGGCCAGATCCTGCTCGTCGCGGTCGAGGGCGAAAGCCTCCAGCGGCCGCTGGGCCTGCTGACCATTGCGGTCGCCGAGGATGGGACCGCCGGATCGGCAGCCCTGGCAATCCCGCAACTGATCCGGGCGACGTCGGGCGACAGGACCGTCTTCCTGGGTCCCGCAAGCTAGCAGGCCCGGTTCGCGCCCGGCCGGCAGTGCGGGAGGCGACAGTTCATGGCCCCGTCATCCCCGGCATCATCCGGTGGCCGAGATCGGCCATCACCCAGACGGTGCCCCCGACGACAATCAGAAGGACCAGAGCCGAGAACAGGATCAGCTGCAG
>JAKAJW010000180.1 GCA_021813645.1 Pseudomonadota bacterium
ACAGGGCGCCACCGCCTCGATGATCGTCGCCGGCCAGCGCAAGGGCGGCGGCATGCGGATGTTCCTGATCTACCCGGAAGGCAATTTCATCGAGGCGACGGAAGACACCCCCTTCCTGCAGATCGGCGAACACAAATACGGCAAGCCGATCCTCGACCGGGTGGTGACCCCCGAGACCTCGCTGGAAGACGCCCAGAAGGCGGTGCTCCTGTCGATGGACTCGACGCTGCGCTCCAACCTCTCGGTCGGCATGCCGCTCGACCTTCTGGTGATCGAGAAGGATGCGCGCCGGGTCTCGATGCGGCGCCGCATCGAGGCCGGCGATCCGGGCTTCACCGCGATGAGCCAGGCCTGGAGCCAGGCGCTGCGCGACGCTTTCACCCAGATCAAGATCTGAGCCGCGCCGGCGCCCGAACGCCGGTGCATGTCGGTGTAATATCGGTGCGAAATCGGTGCCAAATCGGTATTCGGATTTTGCAGCTATTTCGACCCCTTACGCCCCGAAATGCCGGCAACCGCGGGCGGCCCGGCACGCCGCGCCAAGCTTTCGTTAACCATCGTTGCGGGGGGCTGCGGGGCCGGCCTGCGCCGGGCCTTGGCGGCGCGGCGGTGCCGCCGCCGCGCCAAGGGAGGGGGCTAACGGGTTGATTTCCCGTCCGTTCCGCCGTTCACCGATGGGCGTCGAACAGGTCGGCGGCGGCGTCGAAGAAGCGTCGCCGGGTCTCGGGATGCTCCATCATGATCTCATGCTCGGCTCCCGCCGCGACCTCGAGCCGCCCGCACGGCCAGCGCGCCATCCGCTCCCGCACCCGCGCCGCATCCACCACCCGCTCATTGCTGCCGATCACCGTCAGCGCCGGCACCCTGGGCGACGCCAGCGTCCCTAATCGCCGACATTCCGATAGTGCCTGGTGCAGCCAGTTCAGGCTCGGGCCCCCCAGCGCCAGCTCCGGCACTCCGGTCACCTGCGCCTTCATGTAGCTCCACATCGCCTCGTCGGTGGTCAACACATTGTCGTCGAACGGCGCCGAGACCAGATATGTTGCAGGGCCGGTGCTGGGCGCGTAGCGGTGGGCGAGGCTGGAAAAGCGTACCAGCTGGCTCAAGGTCCAGGTGAAGGAGCGGGCCAGGGGCGATAGCAGAATGCCCCACATCGGCGCCGAGAATACCGCCGCCTTGATCGGCAGGCCCTCGATCAGCGCACGTAACGCGATCGCCCCGCCCATCGAATGGCTGACGAGATAGAATGGCCGGGGCAGCGCCAGAGCTTCCGCCGCCCGCAGAACCGCCGCGACATCCTTTTGAAAATCCGCGAAACTTTCGACATGGCCGACGTTCCGGTCGGAGAGCTGACGATCCGCCAGCCCCTGGCCGCGCCAATCCACCGCCACCTGGGCATAGCCTCGGCTGCCGAAATCCGAGGCCGCCCGGCCATATTTCTCGGCATATTCGGTCCGGCCGGGGAACAGCAGCACGGTGCCGCGCGTGCCCTCCGGCCAGACCGCGATGCGCAGCTGCACGCCGTCCGCGGCCGTCAGCCAATAGGCCTGGCCCGCCTGAGGGCCAAGCGCCAGATCGGCATAGAACGGCGCGGAATTCATCAGCTGAGCGCCGAGCCAAGCTGCATCGCCAGCCCCATGTTGCCGTCCACCGCAAGCTTGCCCGACATGAAGGCCATGGTCGGGTTCAGATCGCCGTCGAGAATCGCCTTGAATGTCTCGGCATCGGCGGTCAGCGTCACATCGGCATCCTCGTCGCCCGCCCGCACGCCGGTGCCGTCGATCATCAGCGCACCCTCACCGCTGACAACGAATTTTGCCACGCCGTCGAAGCCGCCGTTCAACCGGCTTTGCAGCGCCGCCACCGCCGCGTCGATCACTTCGCTCATGAGGTCCTCCGATTTTGACCGCGTGGGTCTCGCAATTCCCGCGGGCAGGGTTACATTCATTGCTGTTATGGGTGCTTCAGCCGGATATCTCAATCGTGTCGTCGCGGCAGGTTTCGTTGCCGCCGCCGTTCTGCGGCCGCTGGCGGCCAGCGCCGATACCGGCCCGCCCAAATTGTCGGCCGGGCAGATAGAGCAGCTCAAGGAACTGAAATCCGACGATTATTCCACCTGGCGCAAGGCCGAATCGGATCTGCTGCGGGAATGGTCGAATTCGGGTTCGCCGGCCATGGACCTGCTCCTGCAGCGCGGCGAAACCGCGATGAAGGATGGCCACTACAACATCGCGGTCGAGCATCTCACCGCGCTGATCGACCATGCGCCAGATTTCGAGGATGGCTATAATGCCCGGGCCGAGGCCTATTATCGCCTCGGCATGTTCGGTCCCGCCGTGCAGGACATCGCCAAGGCACTCACCCTGAACCCGTACGATTTCCGGGCGCTCGCCGGGCTCGGCCGCATCTTTCAATCGATGGACAAGCCGAAGGATGCGCTGGCGGCCTACAAGATGGCGGTGACTATACATCCTCACCTGCAGTCGGTATTGGACACGATCAAGAGCATCGAAGCCGAGGCGGCCGGACAGGAACTCTAGGCGGGATCCCGAAATGCGCGAGCAGGCGAGGGTCAGCGCGGTCCTCGGCCCGACCAACACGGGCAAGACCCATCAGGCGATCGAGCGGATGCTCGCCCACCGGACCGGCGTGATCGGTCTGCCGTTGCGGCTGCTTGCCCGCGAAGTCTATGACCGCATCGTCGCCGCGCGCGGGCCCTCCGTCGTCGCCCTTGTGACCGGGGAAGAGCGCATCGTTCCGGAGCGCACCCAATACTGGGTCTGCACCACCGAGGCGATGCCGACCGACATCGGGGCGGACTTCCTCGCGGTGGATGAAATTCAGCTCTGCGCCGATCCTGACCGCGGCCACGTCTTCACCGACCGGCTCTTGGCGGCGCGGGGCCTGAAAGAGACGCTCTTCCTCGGCTCCGACGCGATGCGCCCGGCGATTGCGGCGCTGATCCCGGGCGCGCAGTTCGTCAGCCGGGAGCGGTTTTCGCAGCTTTCCTACACAGGTTCCAAAAAGCTAAGCCGAATGCCGCCAAGGTCGGCCATCGTTGGGTTTTCGGTTGAAAATGTCTATGCGATTGCCGAGCTGATCCGGCGTCAGAAGGGCGGCTGTGCCGTCGTCATGGGGGCGCTTTCGCCGCGCACCCGCAACGCGCAGGTGGACCTCTACCAAAGTGGCGAGGTGGATTATCTGGTGGCGACCGACGCCATCGGCATGGGTCTCAACCTCGACATCCATCACATTGCTTTTTCGGCGCTTTCCAAATTCGACGGGCACAGGATGCGGACGCTCTACCCGCAGGAACTGGCGCAGATCGCCGGACGCGCAGGCCGGCATCAGCGCGACGGTACCTTCGGCGTGACCGGCGAGGCTTCGGCTTTGCCCGAGGAGACCGTCGCCGCAATCGAGGCGCATCGCTTCGCGCCGGTGCGCAAGTTGCACTGGCGCAACGGCGATTTGGAGTTCGGCACCATTGAGCGGCTGATCGCCTCGCTCGAGCGGCACACCTCGCAGGAGTGGCTGACGCGGGTGCGCGACAGCGATGACCTGCTGGCGCTGAAGGCGCTTTCCGCCATGCCCGAGGTGCGTGGTCGGGTGCGGAACGCGCGCGACGTGCATTTGCTGTGGGACATTTGCTGCATTCCCGATTTCCGCAAGGTGTCTGAGCATGACCACGCCACGCTGCTCGCCCGGATTTTCGAGTTTCTGCACGACGGCGGCCGGGTGCCCGCTGATTGGCTTGCCAAGTCGATTGCCCGGATCGATCGAACCGATGGCGACATCGACGCATTGTCGAAACGCTTGGCGTATATCCGCACATGGACCTATGTCGCCCAGCGTCGGGGCTGGGTAGATGATGAAAGTCATTGGCGCGCCGAAACCCGCGCGGTAGAAGACCGCCTGTCGGATGCGCTACATGCTGCGCTGACTCAAAGATTTGTCGATCGGCGCACCTCTGTTCTCATGCGCCGGTTGAAGGAAAAGGAGACCCTCGTGGCCGAGGTGAACGACAAGGGCGAAGTGACGGTGGAAGGCGAGTTCGTCGGCCGTCTGGAAGGCTTCCGGTTCCGCCAAGATGCCACCGCATCGCCAGAGGAGGCGCGCACCCTGCGCCAGGCGGCCATTGCCGCGCTCCGGCCCGAGTTCAGCCTGCGGGCCGATCGCTTCTACAATGCGCCGGACACCGAGTTCGACTTCACCGAGCAGGGCGGGCTGATGTGGGGCACCACTGCGGTCGGCAAACTCGTCAAGGGCGCCGAGCCGATGAAGCCTCAGGTCGAGGCTTTCGTCGATGAAGAAGCCGGCCCCGAGGTCGCCGAAAAGGTCCGCCGCCGACTGCAGCATTTCATCGACCGCAAGGTCGCCGCGCTGTTCGAGCCTCTGGTGGCGCTTGGCCGCGACGAGGCCCTGACCGGTCTCGCTCGCGGCTTCGCCTTCCGCATGGTCGAGGCGCTCGGCATCCTGTCGCGCGACGGGGTCGCGGACGATGTGAAGGCGCTCGACCAAGAGGCCCGCGCGGCACTGCGGAAGCACGGCCTGCGCTTCGGTCAGTTCACCATCTTCCTGCCGGCGCTCCTGAAGCCCGCGCCGACCCGGCTGCGGCTGGTGCTTTGGTCGCTGGCGCAGGGGCTGGACGACTTCCCCTCGAGCCCGCCGCCCGGTCTGGTGACGATCCCTAACCTGCCCGAGGTTCCGCGCGAGCACTATATTCTCGGGGGCTATCGTCCGGCCGGCGCCCGTGCCATTCGCATCGATATGCTGGAGCGGCTCGCCGACTTGCTGCGCGCCAAGGATTCCCGCGCCGGTTTCGAAGCAACGCCGGACATGTTGTCGATCACGGGAATGACGCTCGATCAGTTCGCCGATCTGATGGGCGGGCTCGGCTACCGCGCCGAGAAGGGCGAGCGGCCGAAGGCGCGCCCCGAGCCTGCCTTGGAGCAGGTGCCGCCGGCGGACGCGGCAGAGGGCGACCTGCCGTCGGCGGCAGCGGTGGAAGAGGGGAGCGTTGTCGAGCCGGCTGTCTCTGTGACCGCGGAAGTGTCGGAAACGGCGCTGCCCG
>JAKAJW010000281.1 GCA_021813645.1 Pseudomonadota bacterium
AAGGCGGTCGGCACGCCGGAAGAGGTCAAGGCGGCGCTGGGATAAGCGGCGGGGCGCTGGCTTGCCGTCAGCTGGCGGGGCGTGGCGCCAAGAAGAAGCGCCGGGCGGCTTTGGCCCCCGGCCGAGCGAGGAGCGAGAGATGTTCGATCTGACGGGGAAATCGGCGCTGGTGACGGGCGCCTCGGGCGGCATCGGCGGCGCGATCGCGCGGGCGCTGCATGCGCAGGGCGCGACGGTGGCGCTGTCGGGGACACGGGCGGAGCCGCTGGCGGCGCTGCAGGCGGAACTGGGCGCGCGGGCGCATGTGCTGGCCTGCGACCTGTCCGACCCGGCCGCCGTCGAGGCGCTGCCGAAAGCGGCGGCCGAGGCGATGGGAGCGGTCGATATCCTGGTCAACAACGCCGGCATCACCCGCGACCAGCTGTTCATGCGGATGTCGGACGAGGACTGGGCCAAGGTGCTCGAGGTGAACCTGACTTCGGCCTTCCGGCTGTGCCGCGGCGTGTTGCGCGGGATGATGAAGGCGCGCTGGGGACGGATCGTCAACATCACCTCGGTGGTCGGGACCACCGGCAATCCGGGCCAGGGCAACTATGCCGCGGCCAAGGCGGGTCTGGTCGGCATGTCGAAGAGCCTGGCAGCCGAGGTGGCGAGCCGAGGAATCACCGTGAACTGCGTCGCGCCGGGCTTCATCGCCACCGCGATGACCGACAAGCTGAACGACGAGCAGAAGGCCAAGATCGCGGCGCAGATCCCCGCCGGGCGGATGGGGACGAGCGAGGAGATCGCTGGCGCGGTGGCCTATCTGGCGAGTCCCGAGGCGGCCTATGTCACCGGCGCGACCTTGCATGTGAACGGCGGAATGGCCATGATCTGAGCCACGCGGCAGGCGCCTGGAAAGCGTTTGCCTTGGGGAAAGACTGTTGCTATAGGCGGCGCAGATTGGACCGTGGGCGGGAAACCGTCGCGGTGATCCTGCGCAATCAGGACCAACGGCCCCGGCGCAAGCAGGGGGAAACCGCTCGAATGAGCACGGGACAGATAACGGGGGCGACCCCCGAAACCGATGAGGAATGACATGAGCGACATCGCGAGCCGGGTGAAGAAGATCGTTGTCGAGCACCTGGGTGTGGAAGAGGACAAGGTGACGGAGAACGCCTCTTTCATCGACGATCTCGGCGCGGACAGCCTGGATACGGTCGAGCTGGTGATGGCGTTTGAGGAAGAGTTCGGCATCGAGATCCCGGACGACGCCGCCGAGACCATCCAGACCTTCGGCGATGCGGTCAAGTTCATCTCGGAAGCCGCCTGAGCGCGCTGAGCCGAGACGGTTGCGACGGCGTCCCTCGCGGGGCGCCGTTTTCATTTGGGCGGATCGGTCGCGGCGCTTGCCGCCGCGGGGCAGGGCCAGGGCATGCGGGCGTGGCCAGGGTGCGCCCGAAGCGCGCCTGGGACGCACCTGGGACGACGATGCAGGGCGGCCGCTTACGTCGGCGGCCGCACCCGCGGGGCGGTCTTCTTGGCGAAGGCGTCGAGCCGGGCGCGGGCCTCGGGCTGGGTGTTGACCACGCCGGCCACCACCGCCTCGGCATAGGAGGCGTCGAGCGCCGACATATTGCCGATATGGCTGATCGCCGAGCAGATGGCGAAATTCGACAAGGGCAGGTTCTCGGCGGCGGCGCGGGCGAGATCCAGCGCCTTGTCGAAGCTGGAGCCTTCGGTGAGATATTGTGCCAGGCCGATGTCGATCGCCTCCTGGCCGGCATAGACCCGGCCGGTCAGCATCATGTCGATCATCCGCGCCTTGCCGACCAGGCCGGCCACCCGGATGGTGGCGCCGCCGCCGGTGAACAGGCCGCGCTGGCCCTCGGGCAGGGCGAAATAGGTGGTGGCGTCGGCGACCCGGACATGGGCGGCGGAGGCGAGTTCCAGCCCGCCGCCGACCACGGCGCCCTTGAGCGCGGCGATCACCGGGACGCCGCCGTATTCCATCTTGTTGAAGGCCTCGTGCCAGCGCAGGCAGAGATGCATGAAGGCGGCCGGGCTGCGGTCGGCCGCGTGATGTTCGACGAGATCGAGGCCGGCACAGAAATGGGGGCCCTCGGCGGCCAGCACCACGGCGCGCACGCCGGCGCGCGGCACCTCGGAGAACAGCCGCACCAGATCCTCGACCGAGGCGGCATCGAGAGCGTTGCGTTTGGCCGGGCGGTTCAGCCGCGCCACCAGCACGCCGCCGCCGGCGTCCTCCAGCGCGATGTTCGCCAGATCGAGTTCCGTGATGTCGCCAGCCATGCCGCCCCCCTAGATCGCCGCCCCTCCCGCCTAACCGAAGCGGGCGGCGCTGGCTAGGGTCAGGCGGGCAGCAGCACCCCGGCGAAATAGGCGGCGAGCGCGGCATGGGCGTCGAGCGGCAGCACCTCGGCCACGTGCTGATCCGGGCGGGCGATCACCAGGCAGCCCTGGGCCCGGTCGATGCCGCGCAGATCGAAGATGTCCTGCGCGGGGTCGGGGCAGAAGGCTTTTTCGTAATCGGTCAGCCCGAAGCGGCCCTTGGCGGGCCGCAGCAGCGGCGGCAGTTGCGCCAGCGCCAGGCTGCGGTGGGGCTGCTGGAGCACGGCGCGCAGATCGATCACCGCGTCGAGATCGGCGCCGGCCGGGGTGTGGCGGCGCAGCGGCGAGGCGGGCGCCTCGGCCAGGAAGCGGCAGAGCGCGGCGAGCCGGCTTTCCGGCGCGTCGGGGGCGGCGGCATCGGCGAAGGCGTAGAGCCGCCAGCGGCCGTCGGCGCCGCCGGCATGGCCGAGCTGCATCGGCTTGGCATCGGCGAGCCGGATCACCGGGGCGGAGTGGAAGCGCATGCCGACGGTCAGGCCCGTGGCCAGCGCCTGGTGGGCGCCGTCGCCGGTCAGCGCGGAGGGCGCGTAGCGGGTCGCGGTGCCGGCGGTGAAACGGCCGTGGCGCAGGAAGTAGTCCTGGAAGGCGGCCGGGTTGATGCCCTCGCCCTCGGCCGTTGTCTTCGGCCGGGCGGAGAACATCCGGGCGAGCTCGCGGTCGAAGTCGATCAGTTCGCGCGCGACGCTGCGGCGTTCGGCGGAATAGCTGCGCAAGAGCTCGGGCGCGGCGCGGCCGGTGAGCACGTGGATGAGCTTCCAGCCGAGGTTGAAGGCATCCTGCATCGAAACGTTCATGCCCTGGCCGGCTTTCGGGCTGTGGGTGTGGCAGGCGTCGCCGGCGATGAAGACGCGCGGCGGATCGCCGTCGGGGCCGGCGTTGTCGAACCGGTCGCAGAGCCGCTGGCCGATCTCGTAGACCGACCACCAGGCGACCTCCTTCACCTCGAAGCGGTAGGGGCTGAGGATGCGTTGGGCGGCGGCGATCAGCCGGTCGACGGTGATCGCGCGGTCGGCGACGCGCTCGTTCGCGGAGAGCTTGTCGAGCTCGATGTAGAACCGGGCGAGGTAGCCGCCCTCGCGCGGGATGATGAGAAGGTTGCCCTCGGCGGCGGAATGCACCGCGGTCTTCAGCCGCAGGTCGGGGAAATCGGTGACCGCGAGCACGTCCATCACGCCCCAGGCCTGGTTGGCGGCATCGCCGTGCAGCTCGGCGCCGATCGCGCGGCGCACCGCGCTGCGGGCGCCGTCGCAGCCGACGACGTAGCGGGCGCGGAGTGTCTCGGTCGGTCCCTCGCCCTCGGTCGGGGCCAGGGTGACGCTGACCGGGTGGGAGCCGCTGCCCTCGGGCGCGACGGCGAGACCGGTGACGCGGCGGGAATATTCGGGGGCGAGCCGGGCCGGGGCGTTCTGCATCACCTCGAGGAAGAAGTCATGCACGCGGGCCTGGTTCAGGATGACATGGGGAAATTCCGAGAGCCCGTCTTCGGTGTCCTGCACTCGACCGCTGCGCAGGATGCGCGCGGGGGCGGCGGGATCGGGGCGCCAGAAGGTCATCTCGTTCACCCAATAGGCTTCCTTGAGCACCTTCTCGGCGAAGCCGAGGGCCTGGAACATCTCCACCGTGCGGCAGGCGATGCCGTCGGCCTGGCCTAGGGTGAGCCGGCCGGGCTTCTGCTCGACGATGCGGGTGCGGATTTCGGGGAAGGCGGCGAGCTGGGCGGCGAGGGTGAGCCCGGTGGGGCCGGCGCCGACGATCAGCACGTCGACCTCGGCCCGGTCGCCCTGCAGCGCGGCGGCCGGGGCAGGGGCGATGGCGGGGTCGCCGGGGCGGAAGCCGTTGAGATGGAACTGCATCGTGCCCTCGCTGCACTGGATCGGATGGCGCAGATAATGTGTATGCTTATCTTTTTTCGTCAACGAGAAAAGTAAGTATACAAATCAATCCTGGTAAGCGATTGGAAATTCGATAGGATGGGGGCGAGCAGAAACCGGAGGCGGCGATGTGGACGCAGGATATGGCGGGGCATCTGATCCGCCGGCTGCATCAGCAGTCGGTTCAGGTGTTCCAGGCCCGGGCGCGGGCGGTGGGGGTGGATCTGACCCCGGTGCAATTCGCCGCGTTGGATGCGATCCGCTCGGAGCCGGGCAGCGATCAGGCGCGGGTGGCGGCGCGGATCGCCTATGACCGGGCGACCATCGGCGGGGTGATCGAGCGGCTGGTCGAAAAGGGCTATGTCGCCCGCACGGTCAGCCGGCGTGACCGGCGCGCGCGCGAGTTGACGCTGACCGCGGCGGGGGCGGCGGCCTTCGCGGCCTTCCTGCCCGAAGTGCAGGCGCTGCAGGCCGAGATCCTGGGGGGCCTGACGGAAGAGGAGCGGGCGGCTTTTCTGGCGCTGGCCCGCAAGGCGATCCAGCCGTAGCGGCCCGCCGGGGCGCCGGGGCGGCCGCAACCTGAACACGAAATCGTGTCGTTCGCTCAAGCTGTCGTTGCTTTGGCGGGGCCAGGCCGGCTGCTAGACCGGAGCCAATGCGGGGCAAGTCCGATCCCGCCGAAGTCGCGGCGCGTGCCGTGGCCGATCGTCACGAACGAGCCGTTTCGCCCGAAGCCCCCGGCCCCTGGCCGTGGCAGGCTTTGCGTGGCCGCAGGCCGGCGCCGTCGGGCGCCCCG
>JAKAJW010000058.1 GCA_021813645.1 Pseudomonadota bacterium
GATGCGCGACCTCTACGGCTTTCCGAAGACCGCCGGCGGGCTTTTCCTCACCGGGGCGAGCCAGGCCAATTTCCTCGCCGTGCTGATCGCGCTGACCCGCGCGCTCGGCCCCGGGCTGCGCGACAAGGGGCTCGGCGGGCGGGTGCTCGGCGTCTATGCCTCGACCGAGGTGCATGGCTGCCTGCCGCGGGCGCTGGAGATGTCGGGCCTCGGTCGCGCGGCGCTGCGGCCGATCCCGGTGGATGCCGCCGGACGGATGCAGATCGCCGCTCTGAAAGAGGCGATCCGCGCCGACCGGGCCGAAGGGATCATGCCGATCCTGCTGGTCGCCTCGGCCGGCACGGTGAACCGCGGCGCCATCGACCCGCTGCCCGAGCTGGGCGATCTCGCCCAGGCCGAGGGGATGCATTTCCACATCGACGGCGCGCTCGGCGCCTTCGCCCGGCTCTCGCCGACGCTGGCGCCGCTGCTCGACGGCATCGAACGCGCCGACAGCCTGGCCTTCGACTTCCACAAATGGGCGCAGGTGCCCTATGACGCGGGCTTCCTGCTGACCCGCGACGAGGCCTGGTCCTACGACCGCTTCGCCGCCGACAGCTCCTATCTGTCGCGCGCAGCAACCGGGCTGGCCGGCGGCGATTGGTGGCCGACCGACACCGGCCCCGACCTGTCACGCGGCTTCCGCGCGCTGAAGACCTGGATGACGCTGAAGACCTACGGGCTCGACGCGCTCGGCCAGGTCGCCGAAACCACCTGCGCGCTGGCCCGCCACCTGGCGGCGCGCATCGCGGCCGAGCCGCGGCTGACGCTCGCCGCCGAGACCGGGCTGAACGTGGTCTGCTTCCGCCCCAAGCGCGACCGCAGCGGCAAGCTTTCGGCGCGGATCACCGCCGCGCTGCATGCCGAGGGCCGCGTCGCCCCCTCGCTGACCCGGATCGACGGCGTTCCGGCGATCCGGGCCTGCATCGTCAATCACCGCACCACCCGCGCCGATGTCGACGCCCTGGTCGAGGCGGTGCTGCGCCTGGAGGCCGGCCATGGCTGAGATCCCGCCCGAAGCCCGCATCCTCGGCCTGTCGCGGATTGCCCACCAGGCCTATGCCGGGGCCGAACTGCAGCCGCTCTTCGACACGCTCTCGGCCCGCGTCACCGCCGATCCGCGCGATGCGGCCGCGCTGTTCGACCTGGCCACGCTGCTGCATATCGCCGGCAATCCCGAAGGCGCCGCCCAGGCCCGCGCCGCGGCACTGCAGCTGCGCCGCAGCTTCGCCGTGCGCCACGGTGACGGCAGCGGGCCCTGCCTGCTCGCGCTGATGACGCCGGGCGATTTCATGGCCAATACTCCTGTCGATTTCCTGCTCGAAGGCTCCAACGTCACGCTCTGGCTGCACCACGTCGACCCGGTGGCCGAGACGCTGGCCGATCTGCCGCCGCATGACGCGGCGATCCTGGCCATCGGCGAAGCACCCGGCCACCGCGAGATCCTGGCGCGGCTCGAACGGCTGCTGCCCGACTATCCCGGCCGGATGCTGAACGGCGCCCCTGCCCGCATCGCCGCGCTGACCCGCGACGGGGTGGCGGCGATGCTGGCCGACCTGCCTGGCGTCTTGTGCCCGCCCACCGTGCGCGCCGGTCGCGACGCGCTCGCCCCGATCGCCGCCGGCGCCCCGCTCTCCGGGCTGCACCCCGGCCTGACCTGGCCGCTGGTGGTGCGCCCGCTCGGCAGCCATGCCGGCGCCGGGCTGGAGAAGATCCTCGACGCGCTCCACCTCGCCGATCTCCTGGCCGAGACCGAGACCGCGGCGTTCTTCCTCGCCCCCTTCGTCGACTACCGCGGCCGCGACGGGCTTTTCGCCAAGGCCCGCGTCGTGCTGATCGATGGCAAGCCCTACCCGTCGCATTACGCGCTGTCGTCGGACTGGATCGTGCATTACCTCTCGGCCGGGATGGCCGAAGAGCCCGCCAAGCGCGCCGCCGAACAGGCCTGGTTCGAAAGCTTCGACGACGGTTTCGCCCGGCGCCACGCGGCCGCCTTCGCCGCCATGCAGGAGCGAATCGGCCTCGACTACTGGGGGCTCGACTGCGCCGAGACGACCGATGGCCGGCTCTTGGTCTTCGAGGTGGACACCGCGCTCATCGTGCACGACATGGACGATCCGCAGGTGTTTCCCTACAAACCCCCGGCCATGCGGCGTCTTTTTCAGGACTTCGTAAGCCTTGTGGCAACACTTTCTTCCGATCGGCGAACAACCGCCTGAAACCTGCGCAACACTGAGACGAATCGCGCTAGGCTCCTAGCCGAGGCAATGAGCAGCCGCAGGACAAGAGCGGAGGGAAGCAGGTGAACGCGCACGCCGACAGGCGTCGCTTCGCCCCCTATCCGTCGCGCGCGCAGGCACGGCGGACCCCGGTCGGGGCGATGCGAACTTTCTGGGGGCTGACCGCCGCCTACTGGCGGTCGGGCCGCAATCGCGAGGCCTGGGGCCTGGCCCTGATCGTCGGCCTGCTGACCTGGTTCATCGCCAAGGTGGGCATCTGGATCGCCCTGGCCGCCGGCGCCTTCGAAAACGCCAAGGCCAGCTACCAGACCCCCGGCAACCTCGATCCCTGGGGCAAGTTCCAGGCCGCGGCGATCCTGCTTGTCGCCATGGTCAGCCTCTCGGTCGTCTCGGTCGCGGTGCGGCATTTCTTCTCGCAGACGCTGCAGCGCAAGTGGCGCGCCTGGCTCAACGAGCAATTCACCGAGGCGACGCTGGCCGAGGGCAACACGATCCTGAAGATCCAGTCGAACCCCGGGCTCGACTCGATCGACCAGCGCCAGCAGGAATGCCTCAAGACGCTCACCGGCAACGCGATCGGCCTGGCGATGGGCGTGCTCACCGTCGTCGCCTCCGCCTGGGAGGTCTCGCGCGAGCTCTGGCGCATTTCCACCCCGATCAACGGCATGGCCGCCTTCGGCAGTTCGGCGAGTTTCGCGCTGACGCTTGGCGTGATCGTGCCCTTCGCCATGCTCTGCACCTGGGGTTTCACCCGGATCGGCGCCGTCATGCGCGACGTCAACAAGAGCTTCATGGAGGCCGAGGGCGCCTTCCGCTCAGAGCTGAACACGATGTTCCGCCGCGCCGGCCAGATCACCGCCTCGGCCGGAGAGCGGGTGCAGAAGAAGGTCAACCGCGGCCTTTACGCCGATATCGACCGGGTCTGGCACCGCAACAACATCCTGCAGGCCGGCTTCATGGGCCTGCACAACTTCTACATGACGCTGTCGTTCCAGGTGGTGGCCTCGATCCTCGCCCTGCCCGCCTACGCCCAGGGCGCGATCGACTTCCAGACCTATGTCACCACCGCCGCGCTGGTCGGCCAGCTGACCAACTCGTTTTCCTGGCTGATCGACGTCACCCCGGCGCTCGCCGCGCTCAAGGCCGACGCCGAGCGGATCGGCGAATATGCCGAAGAGGTGGAGCGCGCCCAGGATACCGCCGCCTATTTCCGCGCCACCGGCACGCATGACTTCCGTTACGGCTAGCAGCCGCCGACCCAGGGCATCCGGGTGCGCGGGCTGGAGCTGATGCACCAAGGCTTCGCCGCCCGCCCCTTCCTGCGCGCCGCCGAGCTCTGCTTCCCCGCCGGCTCCTGGACCGCGCTGGTCGGTCATTCCGGCACCGGCAAGACCTCCTTCCTGAACGCGCTGATGGCCCAGCAGGACTATGGCCGCGCCGAGGTGATCCTGCCGGCCGGGCCGCGGCCGTTCTACGCCTGCCAGACCGCGCGCACGCCCGATCTGACGCTGAAACAGCTGGTCGCCGGCTCGCAGGATGCCGATGGCTTCGAAGACAGCGAGATCGCCGCCGTGCTGGTCGAATGCGGCCTGGGTAGCCCCTCCTTCCTGCGCGCCCTGCACGACAAGAGCTGCTCCGGCCGGCCCTGGGACCGCGCCTTCTCCGGTGGCCAGAAGAAGCGTCTGATCCTGGCCCAGCTGTTGCTGCACCGCCCCCAGGTCGCCCTGCTCGACGAGGTGACGGCCGGGCTCGACCCGCAGGCGCAGATGGACTTCTACGACACGCTCAAGCGAGCCTGCCCGGGAATGACGGTGATCTCCTCGATCCACAACCGCGCGATGCCCTTCCTGTCGGACGGCCGGCCGGTCTATGATTGGATCGCCGAGATCGACGAGGGGGTGATCTCGCTGCGCCGTTTCCGCAGGGGTGCCCAGCTGCACCTGGCCGATGCGGCGGCGATCCCGCTCGCGACCCACCACCGCCAGGAGCCTGCGCTGAATGACCACCCCAACTGAGCGCGACGCATTTCTCGACGGGCTGCTGGCCCGGATGTCGCTGAAGCAGAAGGTGGGCCAGCTCAACTACCCCTCCGGCTCCGGCGTCGATACCACCGGCGTCGGCCAGGCGGTGGATACGCCCGAGATGATCCGCCGCGGCGAGCTTTGCGGCATTTCCGCCGGCGCCACCATGGCCGACCGGCGCGAGCTGCAGCGCATCGCGGTCGAGGAAGGGCCGAACGGCATCCCGCTCTTCTTCGGCAAGGACTGCATCCAGCGCTACAAGACCGGCGGGCCGATCCCGCTCGCCCTCTCCTGCTCCTGGGATCTCGACCTGATCCGCCGGGTGAACGAGATGTGCGCCCGCGAGGCGCGCGCCGATGGCATCAACATCAACTGGGCGCCGATGCTCGACATCTGCCACGACGCCCGCTGGGGCCGCATCGCCGAGGGCAACGGCGAGCTGCCGTATCTCGGTGCCAAGATCGCCGAGACGATCGTGCAGGCCTATCAGGGCGCCGACGGCGACATGGCGCGCCCCGACCGCTTCATGGCCACGCTGAAGCATTTCATGGGCTACGGCCTGGCCCGCGCCGGGCGCGACTATGCCAGCGTCGAGGCCTCCGTCGCCACGCTGGTGCGGATCATGGAGCCGTTCCGCGCCGGCATCGCGGCCGGCGCCGGCGCCATCATGGTCGCCTTCAACACGATCAACGACATCCCCGTCACCGCCCATCGCACGCTGCTGCAGGAGGTGCTGCGCAAGCGGCTGGGCT
>JAKAJW010000355.1 GCA_021813645.1 Pseudomonadota bacterium
GTAATGATTCAAAAGACCGGGTTGGCCACGTGGTCGGGTGGCTTGCAGAAGGGGGCCGGGACGATCTCGACGCAAAGCGGCGCGTTGAAAGGGCAGGCCTTCGGCTTCGCGAGTCGGTTCGAGGACAAGCTGGAAACCAACCCCGAAGAGCTCATCGGGGCCGCGCACGCGGGCTGCTATTCGATGTTTCTCTCGGCGCTGATGGGCGGGGCCGGGATCACGCCGAAGTCGATCGAGACCACCTCGACCGTCACCCTCGACCCGAGCACGGCCGGCAGCCCGACGGTGGTCCGGGCGCATCTGGTGACCAAGATCGTCGCCGACGCGGACGAGACGAAGCTGATCGCTCTGGCGCAGGCTGCCAAGAGCGGCTGCCCGATCTCGAGGCTGATGCGGGCCGAGGTCTCGCTCGAGGTGATGGTCGGCTGAGCAAACGCGGCGCCGGGTCGGGCCGGTGCCGCGAGCCGCGCAAAGCGGTGCACAGGTCGGTGCGAAATCGGTGCCAAATCGGTGCAATATCGGTATGCCGATTTTCTGGCGTTTTCAGACCCTTGCGGCCGAAAGCCAAGCCGCCGCGCGAAGCGCGGGGACGCGGCGGTAGGATCCGGTTAACCCCGTGCCGGGGTCAGACCATCATTTCCTTTGTGGCGGTCAGCTTGACCTCGGGATGGTCGCGACCGATGCGGTCGATGTCCCATTGCAGCCGGGTCAGATAGACCAGATCGCCGTCATTGTCGGTGGCGATATGCCCCTTGTTGACATTGACGAATTTCTCCACCGCCAGCTTGTCGCCAGAGACCCAGCGGGCCGAGGTGAACTGGGTCGCCTCATAGCGCACCGGCAGGGCGTATTCCTGCTCGATCCGGCTCGCCAGCACGTCGAACTGCAGCGCGCCGACCACGCCGACGATGAAGCCCGCGCCGATCATCGGCTTGAAAACCTTGGCCGCACCCTCTTCGGCGAACTGCATCAGCGCCTTTTCCAGATGCTTGGCCTTCATCGGGTCGGTCGCCCGAATCCCCCGCAAAAGCTCCGGCGCGAACGAGGGGATCCCGGTGAAGCGCAGCGTCTCGCCCTCGGTCAACGCATCGCCGATCCGCAACTGGCCATGGTTCGGGATGCCGATGATGTCGCCGGCCCAGGCCTCTTCGGCCAATTCCCTGTCGGCGGCCAGAAAAAGCACCGGGTTGCTCACCGCCATCGGCTTCTTGGAGCGCACGTGCAAGAGCTTCATGCCGCGCTCGAAATGCCCCGAGGCGAGCCGCACGAAGGCCACCCGGTCGCGGTGCTTGGGGTCCATGTTGGCCTGCACCTTGAAGACGAAACCGGTCACCGGCGTCTCTTCCGGTGCGATCTCGCGCTCCGCCGCGCGCTGGGGTTGCGGTTCCGGCCCATATTCGCCGATCCCGCTCATCAGTTCCTTCACCCCGAAGGAGTTGATCGCCGAGCCGAACCAGATCGGCGTCAGATGCCCTTCCAGGAACGATTTCCGGTCGAAGGCGGGCAGAAGTTCACGGGCCATTTCAACCTCTTCCCTAAGCTTCTTCAGAAGATCAGGGGGCACGTGCTCGGCCAGTTTCGGATCGTCCAGCCCGGCAATCTGCAGCGATTCCGCGCGCCGGTTGCGGTCGGCGCGGTCCATGATCTCCAGCCGGTCATGCAGCAGATCGTAGGCGCCCAGGAAGTCGCGCCCGATCCCGATCGGCCAGGAGGCCGGGCAGACATCGATCGCCAGATTCTCCTGGATCTCGTCGATGATCTCGAAGGTGTCCCGGCTCTCGCGGTCCATCTTGTTGCAGAAGGTCAGGATCGGCAGATCGCGCAGCCGGCAGACCTCGAAGAGCTTGCGGGTCTGGCTTTCCACGCCCTTGGCGCCGTCAATCACCATGATCGCGGCATCCACCGCGGTGAGCGTGCGATAGGTGTCCTCGGAAAAGTCCGAGTGGCCGGGCGTGTCCACGAGATTGAAGCGGAACTGCCCGAAATCAAACGACATTGCCGAGGCAGAGACGGAGATCCCGCGCTCCTGCTCCAGCTTCATGAAGTCCGACCGGGTGCGCCGCGCCTCGCCCTTGGCGCGGACCTGGCCCGCCATCTGGATCGCGCCGCCGAACAGCAGGAATTTCTCGGTCAGCGTGGTCTTGCCGGCGTCTGGATGCGAGATGATCGCGAAGGTCCGACGGCGGGCGATTTCGGGCGGCAGGGCGGGGCGGTTGTCGAGCATGGGCCGCCTATATCGCGCGCCTGTGCTTGCGGCAAGCGGCGCAATTCCCGAGGATTTCGCAATTGGAAACGGAGTGGTGATCACCTGGCCGTGATAACTATGGCAAAAATTTGTCTGCATATTGACCTTTAAGGCAGGCATGAACCTGTCGTTTGGACGAGGGTGTGATCGTGGTGCGGGTTTGGGGGGTGGCGGCGCTTGCGCTGCTGGCATTGGCGGGTTGCGGTGGCGGCTCGGGCGGAACGACGGCGACGACGGGCAGCACGATGTCCGGGACCGCTGGAACATCGGGGGGCGGGAGCGGCAGCAGCAGCAGCGGGACGACGCCAACGCCGCAGACGGATCCGGCGGCCTATTTCAGCCAGATCATCTCACCGGGCTATGACAGCTACCAAGCTGCTCTCGTCGGCAACAGCCACACCGGCGCGACCGGCCTGCCCAATACCGCCTATGCCTCGATGCCCTCGAGCGGAACGGCGAACTTCAACGGATATGCTTTTTTGATCGCCAATAGTGGCAGTCAGGTGGTGGGCCAGCCCAGCATCGGCATTGAGGGCACGGCCACGCTGTCGGTCGATTTCAGCAACAACAGTGCGAGCGGCTCGGCGACCAATTTCGTTGGCGGACCGATCGGCGCGCTCGACACGACTACGGGCAAATATCCTTTGACCCAGGCGGCGATCGCCTATCCGGGCAGCATTGCCATCAGCAATGGCTGCGTCGGGGCGAACCACGGCTGCTCTTCGGTAACGCGGCCGAACCAGATGCAGGCGGATTTCAGCGGCACCTTGGCCGGCGGCGGCAACACCATCACAGCGAACGGCCAGGTTCTGGCGGATTTCAAAGGAACGCCGATCCAGGGCGTCGCGGTGTCGGGCGGCACGATCACCACAAAGATCAACGGCAACAACGTGCCGGGCGCGTTCTATTTCTATGTGAAGCCCTGATCAGCCGGCCCGGCTCTGGCGAAGGAGGCCGGCCGCGCCTAGCCGGTCGACTGCCGCCCGTGCGGCTTCGGTGCCGAAATGCTGGCGCTGCGACAGGCCTGGGAACCGCGCCTTCACCTGTTCGGCCAGGGTGTCGGGCAAGAGCGAGAGCGTGGCTTCGTTGACCATCAGGCTTTCGGCCGGAATGCCTTCGGCATAGACGATTTCATGGTTGTCGAAGATCAGGCTGAAGTAGTCGACATAGCCGCCCTGGCGCAGGAACACCCGTTCGCCATCCACCAAATGCTTGGCCTGCACCAGAAGTTCCGCTGTATGGACCAGCCGATCCTGGCTGTGCTGATAGAGGAAAAGGCGGTGATGCTGGCCGACGACGAGATCGCCCGAATTGCCGAGCGCGCCCGCGGTGATGACGACGGGGGCGAAGGAGCCGAGCGCGCGCAGCGTGGCGCGGCCGACCCACCGCAACGGTTGGGGGCCATGGTCGCGGGTCAATACCCGGTCGCCCGGCTGCAGGGTTTCGATGGGAACCTGGCGGCCGTCGGCCAGGGCGATGTTGGTGCCGCGGCTGAAGGCGGAGCAGACGAGATCGGTCAGCCGCACCGCGCCGGGCTCGGTCTCTGCCTGGATCAGGGTGTAGTCCGTCTTGGCGGCCATCGGGGACAGCGGCAGCACCAGCAGCGGCCCGCGGCCGTCTGTCTCTCCGAGACGCAGAAGCAGGATCTCCACCGCGTCGCCGTCGGGAGCCATCAGGGTCAGTCGGCCGCAAATCCCCAAGGCTGCACCCGCGGGTCCGATCTCCGATCCGGTGGCGATGCTGTGGTGGGTTTCGCCTTCGCGACCGACCAGGGTCAAGATGGAGAGGCGCATGGCCTGGGCCTGGGGCGCGAGTTGGTAGACATCGCCCAGGCAAATCTCATCCGGCGGGGCGATCGGATCGCCGAGATTGGCTCCGCTGCTGACCACGACTGCCTCGGCGGGCAGGACCTGACAGCTGTAGACCCGATCCGAAGCGGGGGGCGGGGCGCTGCGATCGTTTGACTGGGGCATCGGAATCGGCGGTTCTCTCATTGTGCGTCGACTATGACCTGCGCGCGGAAATGGTCAAACTTGCGGCGAGAATGGCGAAAGATTGTTACCGTCGCAGAAAGAATTGCCTTGCCGGTTCCGGCTTTGTCGAGAATTCGGTCTTTTCGCGTCGCCGCCGGAATGCTAGCCGGCAAAGGTTCACAGCGGAGGACGGCGATGGATCTGGGGATCAGGGGACGGCGGGCGTTGGTTTGTGCGGCGTCGAAGGGGCTGGGCTTCGGCTGCGCCGAGGCCTTGGCCGCGGCAGGCGTCGATCTTGTCATCAACGCGCGCGGTCAAGTGGCGCTCGAGGCGGCGGCGGAACGGCTGCGCGGCCTGGGGGTTTCGGTCACCGCCGTGGCGGCCGACATCACCGCCGAGGCCGGGCGGGCCGAGGTGCTGGCCGCCGCGGGCGAGGTCGACATCCTGATCACCAATGCCGGCGGACCGCCGCCCGGCCTGTGGAGCGATTGGAGCCGCGACGATTTCATCGCCGCGCTCGACGCCAATATGCTGTCGCCGATCGCGCTGATGCAGGCGCTCTTGCCGGGCATGATGGCACGCGGCTGGGGCAGGGTGGTGAACATCACCTCGCGGTCGGTCAAGGCGCCCTTGGCCCGGTTGGGCCTGTCGAACGCCGCGCGCACCGGGCTGACGGGCTTCGTGGCGGGCACCGCGCGCCAGGTGGCCGGCCAGGGCGTGACGATCAACAACCTGCTGCCCGGCGCCCACGCGACCGACCGCACCGTAGCGCTCGACGGCGCGGCGGCCAAGGCGCGCGGCGTGCCGGTCGAGACGGTGGCGGC
>JAKAJW010000237.1 GCA_021813645.1 Pseudomonadota bacterium
CGCTCGGCACCCGGCTGCGCATCCGCATCCACGCCAATGACGTGATCCTGGCGCGCGACCGGCCCGAGGGGCTTTCCGCGCTGAACATCCTGCCCGGCACCGTCGAGGCGGTCCGCCTCGGCGAGGGGCCCGGCGCGCTGGTGCAGATCCGCTCGGGCGCCGATCTGATCCTCGCCCGGCTCACCCGCCGCTCGGCCGAGGCGCTGGCGCTCGCCCCCGGAACCGCCTGCCACGCGGTGATCAAGACGGTTGCGGTCGGCCGCGGCGACGTCGGGGCCGGCCTCTCACAGGGCATCAACTGAACGTTGCCGGGCTTGCCGCGCCGCGGGCTTCGGGGAACAACAGGGGCGAGCGAAACAGGGGTCGCGCGCCGCGCGAAAACCCGCTTTAAAGAGCCCGACATCCGGCCGGAGGTTCCCGCGTGTTCCACTCCTTCTTTCCCAAGCCGAAGCTGTTCTTTGCCACGGCGCTGATCTGGACGGTGATCGCGGTGGCGGTCTGGTATAGCGCGGGCGCGCGCATCGGCAGCGCGCTCGGCTTTCCGCCGGGGCCGGGCGAGGCGCATCCGATCATCGGCCTGCGCTACTTCGTGACGCCGGACTTCCTGTGGTTCTATCTCTACTGCTTCGCCTTCTTCGCGGTCTTTTTCGCCGCCTGGGCGAGCCTCAGCCCGCATCGCTACCAGTGGTGGTCGATCGGTGGCTCAGCCCTCATCATCTTCGTGGACTACTATTCGGTGCAGGTCTCGGTCGCCATCAACAACTGGCGCGGGCCGTTCTTCGACGCGGTGCAGCAGGCGCTGTCGCCCAATTCGAAGGTCACCGCGGCCGAGCTTTACGGCTTCCTGCTCATCTTCGCGGAAATCGCTTTCGTCGCGGTCTTCGTCTATGTGCTGACCCGCTTCTTCACCAGCCACTACGTGTTCCGCTGGCGCACCGCGATGAACGACTATTACGTCTCGCGCTGGGACGAGGTGCGCACCATCGAGGGCGCCTCGCAGCGGGTGCAGGAAGACACCATGCGCTTCGCCACCATCGTCGAAAGCCTCGGCCTGTCGATGATCGATTCGATCATGACGCTGTTCGCCTTCCTGCCGGTGCTGGCGGCGCTGTCGACCAACATCACCGCGCTGCCGGTGATCGGCGAGATCCCCGAGCCCCTGGTGGCGGCGGCGATCTTCTGGTCGCTGTTCGGGACCGCGCTACTGGCGCTCGCCGGTGTCCGGCTGCCGGGGATCGAATTCCTCAATCAGCGGGTCGAAGCCGCCTACCGCAAGGAGCTTGTCTATGGCGAGGACGATCCCGGCCGCGCCGATCCGCTGACGACGCGGGCGCTGTTCGACAACGTGCGGCGGAACTACTTCCGGCTCTACCTGCACTTCGTCTACTTCAACTTCTTCCGCAGCATGTACGGCCAGGCCGACAATATCTTCGCGGTGACCATCCTGATTCCCACCATCGCGGTCGGCAAGATCACCTTCGGCATCTTCCAGCAGATCCTCGGCGCCTTCGGCCAGGTGTCGAGCTCGTTCCAATACCTGGTCTATTCCTGGTCGACGATCGTCGAGCTGCTGTCGATCCACAAGCGCCTGAAGGCCTTCGAGGCGCAGTTCGAGGGCCGCGAGCAGGCCGCGATCGAGCGGGCCCAGGCGGCGGAATAGGCGCGCCTCAATCGGGGTGGCGGATCAGGCTGCGGCGGGCGATGGTGCGGCGCAGGTCGCCCATCGCCAGGACCGCCAGCAGAAAGAGCAGCGCGACCAGCCCGAGCAGGCCCGGCGCCGCCGCCCCGCCGCCCGCACCCTGCGCCAGCGCCAGGGGCACCGCCGCGGCGATCTCGGCCAGGGTCAGCCCGATCGCCGGCCAGAGCGGCCGCAGGGCCAGCGCCAGCCGGCGCCGGGCCAGGCCCAGGGCCAGCGCGAAGCCGCAGAGCTCGCCCAGGATGCCGAGGCAGACCAACGGCACCAGGCTGCCGGTTTCGGTCAGGACGAGCCAGGCGAACGGCAACAGCGCCACGCGGATGAGATTGGCGATCAGCGCGTTTCCGGTCATCGCCCGGGCCAGCGAGACGGTGGCGCCGCCGCCCTTCAGCACCCGCAGCCCCTGCAGGATGGCGAGCCAGGTCAACAGCGGTGGCAGCGCAGCGTATTTCGGGCCGAGCGCGAGCTGGACGAAGGGAGCGCCGAGCAGCGCCACCGCCAGCACGGTAAGGCCGCCGAACAGCAGATGCAGCTCGAAGGTGGCCCGGGCGAGCGGGGGAAAGTCCGGCCCGCCGGCCGCGGCCGAGAGCTGCGGCAGGAAGAAATGCGCGGCGCTGTTCGACAGCACCAGGGTCGGCGTCAGGGTCAGTGTCACCCCCATCGAGAACACCGCCAGCGCGGCCGGGCCGAGCTCGCGGCCGACGATCAGCCTATCGCCGTTGAAGATGGCGAACAGCAGCAGGCCTTCGAGCATCAGCGGCCAGCCGAATCTCACGCTGGCGGCGATCGCCGGGCCGGCCAGGCGCAGGCGGTAGGGCCGCTCTGCCAGCAGATGGCTGGCGGCCAGCGCGGCGGCCCACTGGATCAGGACGGCAAAGAGCAGCACCCGATAGTCGCCGAAGACGCGGTAAAGCGGCCAGACCGCGCCGAGCGAAATGAGGATCGGCAGCGCATCGGCCAGGATCGCCGGCCCATAGCGCATCTGACGGCCGAGCCGCACCAGGTCGAAATGCTGGAAGCCGCGCAAGAGCGGAACCAGCGCCAGCAGCCGATAGGCCCAGCTTGCCTCTGGCGTGCCGAGAAAGGCCGCCAGCGGCCCGGCGATCAGCAGCAGCAGGCCTGCGTTGAGCAGGCCGCGCAAGGCCTGCAGGCCCTGCAGCGCGGCCTGGAAGGTGGGGGTGTCGCCGCGCCGGTCCTGCACCATCAGCTGCGGCAGGCCAAGCGCCGAGGTCATCTCGACCACCGCCAGGGCGACGGCGAAACTGGCCGCGATGCCGTAGTCGACCAGGTCAAGCAGCCGCGCCACCATCAGATTGCGCAACAGGTTGAGAGCGGCGCTGGTGGCATTGCCGGACAGGATCAGCGCAGCGGTCCGCAGCATCGGACGGCGGCGCGGCGGCGCGTTCGGCTCGGCGGTGGTCGGCGGCATCGCGGGCCCCCTTGTTCGGTTCAGCACCCGGTCTGCCGGAAGACGGCGGGGAGGGTCCTGGCGAGGATGCGCAGGTCGGTGCGCAGCGAGATCTGGCTGGCGTATTGGCTGTCGTAGGCGGCGCGCTCGGCGAAGCCGGCGGCGTTGCGGGCCTGGACCTGCCAGATGCCGGTGAGGCCGGGGCGCAGGCTCTCATAGGCGCCTCCGGGGTAGAGCGGGCGCTGTTCGGGCAGCATCGGCCGCGGCCCGACCAGCGACATGTCGCCCCTCAGCACGTTCCATAGTTGGGGCAGCTCGTCGAGCGAGCTGCGGCGCAGGGCGGCGCCGCGGCGGGTGACGCGGGGATCGTGGCGCAGCTTCTGGGTTTCGGCCCATTCGCGGGCGGCAGTCGGGTCGCCGGCGAGCAGGCCGGCCAGCCGGGCCTCGGCCTCGGGCACCATGGTGCGGATCTTCAAGAGGGCGAAGCGGCGTCCGTCGCGGCCGAGGCGGGGCTGGGCGAAGAGCGGGCTATGGCCGTCGAGCCCGGCCAGCGCGGCGGCGGCGAACAGCAGCGGCAGGGCGACCGGCAGGGCGGCGAGCACCAGGGCGACATCGAGCAGGCGCTTGCCGGGGCCGGCATAGAGGCTGCGCCGGGGCCGGGCCGGGAAGGTCTCGGCCAGGGTGGCGGGCTGCGGGCAGTGCTGGGTCATGGCCTCCCTCGCGCTCCGATCGGGCCGAGGCCGGGACGGCCCCGGGGCAAGCCCCGCGCCAAGGCCGGGGACCGACTGGCCCGGCGATCAGTTGGCCAATCTGCGCTTAAGGATCCGTTAATCCTGATCCCCCAGGATCGACCTCGGTCCGGAACCGCTCCGGCAAGGCTCTCGCTCCGGTGCGCAGGCGATGACGCAGAGGAAGGCACCGCGTCGGCGAGGTCAGCGCAACCCGGGGCGAAGGCACGCGGATCCGGGGCGGCCGGGCTGCCGGGCGAAACCGGTCAGGGGAATCTTCATCAGGTCGGCCGGCACGGTCGCGGCCCGCGCCGCGCCGAAACCGGGCACGGCGGACCCCAGCGACGCGAGGATGTGATGGACGGCAGCGGGCAGGCCAACGGGCCAAGACCGGCGGTGGCCGAGACGGCGCCGCTTTATGCCACCGCCTACGGGCTGCAGATGCGGCCCTTCGCGCTGGCCAGCGACAGTGGCGCCATCTACTGGTCGGACGCTCATCGGCGGGCGGCCTCGGTGCTGGAATATGGGCTGATGTCGGCGGCACCGGTCACCCTGCTGACCGGCGAGATCGGCACCGGCAAGACCGTTCTGGTGCAGTCCTTCCTCGCCCGCCTGCGCAGCGGCGCACTGGGCGCCGGCTATCGGGCGGTGCCGGTCGAACCGGGTCCGGGCGGTCGGCGGGCAATTCTGGCCGCAGTCCTGGCCGCCCTGGGCCGCCCGCTGCCGGCGCTCGCCGACGACGAAATCGGCGATCTGACGCTTTCGCTGGAGCTGCAGCGGGCGGTTCTCGCCGAACGCGCGGCCGGCCGCCGGCTGGTGATCGTCGTGGACGAGGCGCAGAGCCTGTCGGACGCGGCGCTGGAGGCGCTGCGGCAGCTGACCAATATCGCCGCCGAGCCGGCGACGGTGCAGCTGACCCTGATCGGCCAGCCCGAGCTGGCGGCCCGGCTGCGGCGGAGCGAGCTGCGCGCCCTGGCGCAGCGGGTGGTGGCGCGCGGCGAACTCGGGCCGATGTCGGCCGAGACGGTGGCAAGCTACCTGGCGCATCGGCTGCGCGCGGCCGGCGGCAGCGGCGCGGAGCTGACCGCCGAGGCGGCCCAAGCCATCCACGCCGCGACCGGCGGCATCCCGCGGCTGGTCAACCAGCTGGCGGATTTCGCGCTGCTCTGCGGCTGGAGCCTGGAGCTG
>JAKAJW010000114.1 GCA_021813645.1 Pseudomonadota bacterium
CCGATCTGCACGCCTGGGCCGAGGTCTATATCCCTGGCGCCGGCTGGATCGGGCTCGACCCGACCTCCGGCCTTCTGGCCGGCGAGAGCCATATCCCGCTGGCGGCGACGCCGCATTACCGCAACGCGGCGCCGATCTCGGGGATGGCGAGCTTCGCCGAAGTCGATTTCGCCTTCGACATGAAGGTCACGCGGGTCGCCGAGCATCCGCGCATCACCAAGCCCTTCTCGGACGCCGCCTGGGACCGGCTCAACGCGCTCGGCCGGCAGGTCGATGCCGAGCTTGCCGCCGGCGACGTGCGGCTGACCATGGGCGGCGAGCCGACCTTCGTCTCGATCGACGATTTCGAGAGCGCCGAGTGGAACACCGCCGCGGTCGGCCCGACCAAGCGCATCCTGGCCGACCGGCTGATCCGGCGTCTGCGCGACCGCTTCGCGCCGGGCGGCTTCCTGCATTACGGCCAGGGCAAGTGGTATCCGGGCGAAAGCCTGCCGCGCTGGACCTTCTCGCTCTACTGGCGCAAGGACGGCAAGCCGATCTGGCGCGACGCCGGGCTGATCGCGGAAGAGGGCGCGAAGGCGGCGCCGGTGGGGCCGCTGCAGGCGCAGGAGCTCCTGCGCGAGATCGCGGCCGAGCTGGAGGTGGAGGAGACCAACATCCTGCCCGCCTATGAGGATCCGGCCGAGTGGCTGGTGAAAGAGGCGAACCTGCCGCCGAACGTCACCCCGGACAATTCCAAGCTGGAGGACGCGGAGGCCCGCCACCGCATCGCCCAGGTCTTCGACCGCGGGCTGACGGTGCCGGTGGGCTTCGTCTTGCCGGTGCAGCGCTGGCAGGGCAGCGGCCGCCGCTGGCGATCCGAGCGCTGGCGGCTGCGCCGCAAGCAGATGTTCCTGGTGCCGGGCGACAGCCCGGTGGGCTACCGGCTGCCGCTGACCGCGCTGCCCTGGCTCTCGCCCGCGGTCTATCCCTACATCAACCCCGCCGATCCCTTCGCGCCGCGCGCGCCGTTGCCCGAGACGGAAGCGATCGACCTGGCCCGCAAGAGCCAGGCGCTGGCGAGCTTCGTGGCGAACACCCCGGCGCAGACCATTGTGCCGCAGAGCCCGGTGGAGATCGAGGGCTTCGTGCGCACCGCGATCTCGGTCGAGCCGCGCGACGGCCGGCTTTGCGTCTTCATGCCGCCGGTGGTGGCGATGGAGGACTATCTGGAGTTGATCCAGGCGGCCGAAAGCGCCGCGGCGCGGCTCGGGCTCAAGGTGCATGTCGAGGGCTACGCGCCGCCCTGGGACCCGCGGATCGACGTGATCCGGGTGGCGCCCGATCCCGGCGTGATCGAGGTGAACATCCATCCCGCCGGCTCCTGGGCGGATTGCGTGGCCACCACCGAGGCGATCTATGAAGAGGCCCGCCAGGCCCGGCTCGGCGCCGACAAGTTCATGATCGACGGCAAGCACACCGGCACCGGCGGCGGCAATCACGTCGTGGTCGGCGGCCAGACCCCGGACGACAGCCCCTTCCTGCGCCGGCCCGACCTGCTGGCCAGCCTGATCCTGCATTGGAACCGGCATCCCTCGCTGTCCTATCTGTTTTCCGGCCTGTTCATCGGCCCGACCAGCCAGGCGCCGCGGATCGACGAGGCGCGCCACGACGCGCTCTACGAGCTGGAGATCGCGCTGGCGCAGATCCCGGCGCCCGGCGGCGGCGGCCTGCCGCCCTTGCCCTGGCTGACCGACCGGCTGCTGCGCAACCTCTTGACCGACGTGACCGGCAACACCCACCGCGCCGAGATCTGCATCGACAAGCTCTATTCCCCCGACGGCCCCACCGGGCGCCTGGGTCTGGTCGAGTTCCGCGGCTTCGAGATGCCGCCCAATGCGCGGATGAACCTGGCCCAGCAGCTTCTGATCCGGGCGCTGATCGCGCGGTTCTGGAAGGCGCCGGCGACCGGCCGGCTGACCCGCTGGGGCACCGCGCTGCACGACCGCTTCATGCTGCCCGAGCATCTCTGGGCCGATTTCCGCGAGGTGCTGGCCGATCTCAAGGCGCATGGCTTCGACCTCGACCCCGAATGGTTCAAGGCCCAGGCCGAGTTCCGCTTTCCCTTCTGCGGCGAGGTCGTGGCCGAGGGCGTGCATCTGGAGCTGCGCCAGGCGCTGGAGCCCTGGCATGTGCTGGGCGAGACCGGCGCGATCGGCGGCACGGTGCGCTACACCGACAGCTCGACCGAGCGGCTGCAGGTGAAGCTGGCCGCGCCCGATCCGGGCCGCTACAGCGTCACCTGCAACCGGCGGACGGTGCCGCTGCAGCCGGTCGGCCCCGGCGTCGCGGTGGCGGGCCTGCGCTTCAAGGCCTGGCAACCCGCCTCGGCGCTGCATCCCGTGCTGCGGGTCGACGCGCCGCTGACCTTCGACCTCTACGACCGCTGGAGCGGTCGGGCGCTGGCCGGCTGCACCTATCACGTCGCCCATCCCGGCGGGCGCAACTACGACACCTTCCCAGTCAACGGCAACGAGGCCGAGGCCCGTCGTCTCGCCCGTTTCGAGCCCTTCGGCCATTCCCCCGGCAGCTACGAACCCGACCCGGAGCCGCCGCACCCGGAGTTCCCGCTGACGCTCGACCTGCGCCGGGCGCCCGGGCTGTGAGCGGGGGGCGCTAGGATGGAGGGGCAGGTGCAACCGACCGGCGATCCGCTGGCCGCGCTGCTGGCGGGCTACGCGCCGCTGCCGGGCGCGGCCGACGAGCTGATGGATGCCCAGGGCCGCATCCGACCGGTCTGGCGGCCATTCCTGGCCCATCTCGCCGGTCTGGCGCCGGATCAGGTCGCGACCCGCATCGCCCGCGGCGAGCAATATCTCAACGATGCCGGCGTCTATACCCGGCTCTATTCGGCCAAGGACGCGGCCGAGCGCGCCTGGCCCTTGTCGCCGATCCCGGTGATCCTGCCCGAGGCCGACTGGCAGGTGATCGCCGCCGGCCTGCGCCAGCGCGCCGATCTGCTGGAGGCGGTGCTGCGCGACCTCTACGGCCCGGGCCGGCTGGTTTCCGAAGGCCATCTGCCGGCGGCGCTGGTCGCCGGCAACCCGGAATGGCTGCGCCCGATGGTGGGGGTGGAGCCGCGCGGCGGGCATTTCCTGCATTTCCTCGCCTTCGAGCTCGGCCGCTCGCCCGACGGCTCCTGGCTGGTGCTGGGCGATCGCACCCAGGCCCCCTCGGGCGCCGGCTTCGCGCTGGAGAACCGGCTGGCCGCCTCGCGCATCTTCGCCGATTTCTACCCCGAGGCGAATGTCGAGCGGCTGGCGCCGTTCTTCCGCCGCTTCCGCGGCGCCTTGAACGGGTTGCGCGGCAGCGACGAGAGCCGGGTCGGCATCCTCACCCCGGGGCCGATGAACGACACCTATTACGAACATGCCTATATCGCCCGCTATCTGGGCTTCATGCTGCTCGAGGGCGAGGATCTGGTGGTGGAGGACGGCCGCGTCATGGCGCGCACCGTGGCCGGGCCGCATCCCGTCTCGGTGCTCTGGCGCCGGCTCGACGCCGCCTTCGCCGACCCGATGGAGCTCGATCACCGCTCGCGGCTCGGCACCGCCGGGCTGGTCTCCGCGCTGCGGGCGGGGCAGGTCGCCATGGTCAACGCGCTCGGCTCCGGCGTGCTCGAGGCGCGCGCGCTTATGGCCTTTCTGCCACGGCTCTGCCAGGCGATGCGCGGCGAGGCGTTGACGCTGCCCAATATCGCCACCTGGTGGTGTGGCCAGCCGGCCGAGCGCGGCTACGTCGCCGCAAATGCCGCGCGGATGAGCTTCGGCCCGGCGCTGTCGACCCGGCCGTTCTTCGAGGAGCAGGCGCCGGCCCCGGCCGAGCCCCGGGCGCTGGCCGACTGGCTGCAGGCCGAGGGCGCCGCCCTGGTCGGCCAGGAGGCGGTGCGGCTCTCCACCACCCCGGTCTGGGAGGAGGGCCGGCTGGTGCCGCGGCCGATGAGCCTGCGCGTCTTCCTGGCGCGGACCGAAGAGGGCTGGGCGGTGATGCCCGGCGGCTATGCCCGGATCGGCCGCTCGCAGGAGGCCGCGGCGCTCGCCATGCAGGCCGGCGGCTCGGTCGCCGACGCCTGGGTGGTGGCCGAGGCGCCGGTGACCGCCGAGACGATGGTGCCGACGCCGACCGGCCCGTTCCGGCGCACCGACCTTTCGGTGCTGCCCGCCCGCGCCGCCGACAATCTGTTCTGGCTCGGCCGCTATGTCGAACGGGTCGAGACGGTGGTGCGGCTCTTGCGCGCCTATCACCTGCGGCTGGCCGAAACCGACCGCGCCGACCGGCCGCTTCTGGCCGCGCTGGCCGCCCATCTCGCCGCCCAAGGCGTCGATGTCGAGGCGCCCTTCGCCCCGGTGATCGCCGACCGGCTCGCCGCCGCGCGGTTCTGCGCGGGCAAGGTGCGCGACCGCTTCTCGCTCGACGGCTGGGCCGCACTCGGCGATCTCGCCCAGATGAACGACACCTATGCCGTGTTGCGGCTGCGCGGCGACGATGCCGCCCGCGCGCTGTCGCTGCTGCTGCGCCGGATCGCCGGCTTCGCCGGCCTGGTGCATGAAAACATGTATCGCTTCACCGGCTGGCGCTTCCTGACCCTGGGCCGCGCGCTGGAGCGGGCCCAGTCGATGGCCTGGACCCTGTCCGAATTCGCCGATCCGGCGATGCCCGAGGGCGCGCTCGATCTCTGCGTCGAGGTCGGGGACAGCCTGATGACCCATCGCCGCCGCTATGCGGTGGCCACCAACCGCGCCACCGTCATCGACCTGCTGGCGCTCGACGATCGCAACCCGCGCTCGATCCTGGCCCAGCTCGACCTGCTGCGCGACCAGGTGGCCCGGCTGCCCGGCAACGAGCCCGGCCCGCCGATGACCCCGCTCGCCCGCCGGGTGCTGGAGGTGCATACCGAACTCGCGGTGCAGCCGCCGGAAGCGCTCGACACCGCCGCGCTCGCCGGCCTGCGGCAGGACATCGCCGAATTGTCGAGCCTG
>JAKAJW010000203.1 GCA_021813645.1 Pseudomonadota bacterium
CGCAGCGCGCCCAGCAGCGTCTCGATGTTCCAGCGCTTGTTGATCGGCACCAGCTTGTCGCGCACCGCGTCGGTGGTGGCGTGGAACGACACCGCCAGCAGGCAGCCGATCTCTTCCGCCGCCCGCGCGATCTCGGGCACCACGCCGGAGGTGGAGAGCGTGATCCGGCGGCGCGAGAGCGAAAGGCCCTCGCCATCCATCACCACCTTCATCGCGTCGCGCACGTTGTCGAAATTGTAGAGCGGCTCGCCCATCCCCATCAGCACGACGTTGGAGACCAGCCGCGTTTCGTCCTTCGGCTTGCCCGGTTCGGGCCATTCGCCGAGATCATCGCGCGCCAGCATGACCTGGCCGACGATCTCGGCCGCGGTCAGGTTGCGCACCAGCTTCTGCGTGCCGGTGTGGCAGAAGGAACAGGTGAGCGTGCAGCCGACCTGGGACGAGATGCAGAGCGTGCCGCGGTTGTCTTCGGGGATGTAGACCGTTTCGACCTCATGGCCGCCGGCGATGCGCAAAAGGTACTTGCGGGTGCCGTCCTCCGACACCTGGCGGGTGACGATCTCGGGCAGGGCGATGGTGAACCGTTCGGCCAGGAAGGCGCGATAGTCCTTCGCGAGGTTCGTCATCTGAGCGAAGTCGCGCACGCCCCAGTGATAGATCCATTGCCAGATCTGGCCCACCCGCATCTTGGCCTGGCGGTCCGGCGTTCCGGCCTCGATCAGCGTCTGGCGGAGCTGCTCGCGGGTGAGCCCGACCAGATTGATCGGGCCGCCTTCGGGCAGCTTGCGCGCGACGGTCAGCACGTCCTGCGTGATCGGGGCTTCGGCGGCGGTCATCGGTCTCTCCGGAACAAGGCGCCTCTCATATAGGATTTGCCGGCCGGCCGCAAAGGAAATGCCCCGCGAAACCGGGTTCGCGGGGCGCGGAACTGGGGCCTTTCGGGGGTTATTTGCCGGCGCAGTGCTTCTGCGCGTCGTCCAGCGTGGCGGTGAAGCCGGAGAGCGAGAAGGTGTCGACGGTCTGGGTGCCGCGCGCGGAATGCGCGGTGATGACCGCCTCGGACCCCTTCTTCAGCGCGTCGAGCAGCCCGGAATCGTCGGCCGGCGTGCGCGGCCAGGCCCAGTCGCCCTCGGTGAACAGCTCGTATTTGTTGCCGTTGATTTCCAGCGTCGCGGTCGATTTCGGCGCGAAAGGATAGCCGCCGGTGAAGGAGATCTCGCCGCCCGGCAGGCCGCCCGGACGGAAGGTGACGAACAGGAGAATATCGCCCCGGTTCACCTGGGTCGGCTTGCCGCCGCGCGTGTTCACCGAGCTTTTCGGGCTCGACACCCCCCAACATTCCTTCGGATTGCTGGCGGCGAAGACGCTCCAATCCGCGTTCACGGCGACCCGGTTCTTCGACTCGTTGGCGGTTTGTGCCCAGGCGCCGGTTGCCGCAAGAATTGCGCCCGCGCAGATCGCGTTGCGTCCGATCCGTCCGATCATAGGTCTGAAGCCTCCAGCTGTCTTGCCCCTCGCGGCCGCCGCGATGCGTGCTTGCACCGTCTTTCCTATGGCAAGGCCGGCCGCAACTCGATAGGGAACATCTTGCGCAAACGGGCTCAGTTTTAAAACCCCCGTGGGCGGAAAATCGCGCAGGCGTGAGGGAGCGGGCGATGGCGGAAGCGGTGCCGATGGTGGAGCTTTGGCGGGGCGGGCGGCTGGAAAGCCGGCATCGCGGCCATGCGGTGATCTGCAATGCGAAGGGCGAGATCGTCGAGGCCTGGGGCGATCCGGCCGCGGTGATCTATCCGCGCTCGGCCTGCAAGATGATCCAGGCGCTGCCGCTGGTCGAGACCGGCGCGGCCGATGCGGCCGGGCTGAGCGAGGCGCATCTGGCGCTGTCCTGCGCCAGCCATTCCGGCGCCCATATCCACACCGACCGGGTGACCCGCTGGCTGGCCGACCTGGGCCTGGGCGAGGCCGATCTACGCTGCGGCTCGCATCTGCCCTTCGATCCCGAGGCGGCCAAGGAGCTGACCTGCTCGGACACCGCGCCTTGCCAGATCCACAACAACTGCTCGGGTAAGCATTCGGGCTTTCTGACCGTGGTGAAGCATCTCGGCCTCGGCCCGGAATATGTCGAGCCGGAGCATCCGCTGCAGCAGCGGATCCGCGCCGCTTTCGAAGAGGTCACCGGTGAGCCCTCGCCGGGCTACGGCATCGACGGCTGCTCGGCGCCGAATTTCGCCACGTCGGTCGCCGGCTTCGCGCGGGCGCTGGCGGGCTTTGCCGCGGCGGGGGAAGGCGATGTGCGCGGCCGGGCGATGCGCCGGCTGACCCGGGCGATGGCGGCCTATCCGGAACTGGTCGCCGGCGAGGGCCGGGCCTGCACCGAGCTGATGCGGGCAATGGGCGGCAAGGTCTCGATCAAGACTGGGGCCGAGGCGGTGTTCGCCGCGATCTTGCCGGAACAGGGTCTGGGCATCGCGCTGAAGATCGAGGACGGCACCACCCGCGCCTCGGAGGCGGCGATCTGCGCGCTTCTGGTCAAGCTCGGTGTGCTGGAGGCGGAGCATCCCGCCACCCGCAAGCGGCTGAACGCGGTGCAGCGCAACTGGCGCGGGATCGAGACCGGCGTGATTCGCACCGCCGAGGGTTTCGTCTAGGCGGCGGCGCTCAGTCGCCGGCGCCGCGCGGGCCGCCGAAGCGGGCGCCCCGCTCGTACCAGCCCTGGCTGCGCCGCACGATCCAGACCACCGAGAGCATCACCGGAACCTCGACCAGCACGCCGACCACGGTGGCCAGCGCCGCCCCGGACTGGAAGCCGAACAGGCTGATCGCGGCCGCCACGGCGAGCTCGAAGAAATTCGAGGCGCCGATCAGCGCCGAGGGGCCGGCGACGCAATGCGCCTCGCCCGAGAGGCGGTTGAGCAGATAGGCGAGCCCGGCGTTGAAATAGACCTGGATCAGGATCGGCACCGCCAAGAGCAGGATGACGCCGGGCTGGGCGACGACCTCTTCGCCCTGGAAGGCGAAGAGCAGCACCAGGGTCGCCAGCAGTGCCAGCAGCGACAGCGGCTGCAGCCGCTTCAGCAGAGCGGCCAGCGCCGCCTCGCCGCGCGCCAGCGCCCGGCGGCGCAGCGCCTGCGCCAGCCCGACCGGCAGCACGATGTAGAGCACGACCGAAAGCACCAGCGTCTGCCAGGGCACGGTGATCGCCGACAGCCCGAGCAGCAGCGCCACGATCGGCGCGAAGGCGACCACCATGATCGCATCGTTGAGCGCGACCTGGGTCAGGGTGAAATGCGGCTCGCCCCGGACCAGGTTCGACCAGACAAAGACCATCGCCGTGCAGGGGGCGGCGGCGAGCAGGATGAGACCGGCGATGTAGGAGTCGATCTGGCCGGCCGGCAGGAACGGCCGGAACAGCCCGGCGATGAAGATCCAGCCGAGCAGCGCCATCGAGAAGGGCTTCACCGCCCAGTTCACCAGCAGCGTGGCGCCGATGCCGCGCCAGTGCCGGGTGACGCCGGCCAGCGCGGCGAAGTCGATGCGGATCAGCATCGGCACGATCATCGCCCAGATCAGCAGCGCGACCGGAAGGTTGACCTGGGCGAATTGGATCGCGCCGATCAGATGGAACAGGCCGGGCAGGAATTTGCCCAGCACGATGCCCACGGCGATGCAGAGCAGCACCCAGACAGTCAGGTAGCGTTCGAAGAGCGACATGGCGGTTCCGTCTCTGTGTTCGGTTCGCAAGCGGGGCGGGCGGGGACGCCGGTCAGGGCGTCGGCCAAGGGCGCGCAAAGGTCCGGCCGGCCGCCGCAGCAGTCCTGGGTCAGGAACCCCAGCAGGGCGCGCAGCCGGTCGATCTCGGCATGGTAGCGGATGGTGCGGCCCTGCCGTTCGCCGCGGACCAGCCCGGCCTCGGCCAGCACCGCGAGATGCGCCGAAAGCGTGTTCTGCCGCACCGCCAGCGCCGCGGCGATCTCGCCCGCCGGCAGCCCCGCCGGCAGCGCCTGGATCAGCAGCCGGAACGTGGCGAGCCGGGTGGGCTGGCTGAGCGCGCCGAAGGCAGCGAGGGCGTGGGGCGTTTCCATATTTCGGGAAATATCGATGGATCGGGCGCGGGTCAATCCGCCGCCGAAAACGACGAAGGGCGCCCTGGGGCGCCCTGCGATCACGTTTTGCCGAGCGGATCAGACCGCGCTGGCGATCCAGCTGGCCAGCGAGGCCTTGGGCGCCGCGCCGATCTTGTTGGAGATCACCTGGCCGTCCTTGAACAGGAACAGCGCCGGGATGCCGCGCACGCCCATCTGGGCCGGCGAGCTCGGGTTGTCGTCCACATTGACCTTCACGAACTTCACCTTGCCGGCATATTCCTCCGACAGTTCCTCCAGCGCCGGGCCGATCATCCGGCAGGGGCCGCACCATTCGGCCCAGAAATCGACCACGACCGGGATCGCGGATTGACGGACTTCGCTGTCGAAGGTGGCATCGGTAACGGGAACGGTCGCCATGGCAAGCTCCTGAAATAGGGGGTTGGGCGCAAAGGTAGGCGGGGCAGGGGGCCCCGTCAAGACGGGCTCGTGGTCGCCAGTGCCGCAGCCACAATATCTGGAGGCAGACGCATCAGGCTTGGGCCGCGCGTCCAAAGCAGGGCCAGCTCGACCACGCGGTCGGGATAGACCTGCGCCAGTGCCGCGCCATAGGCCGCCATCTGCCGCAAGAGCCCCTCGGGTACCGCTTCGGGGCGGTCTGGAATGAGCCGGTTCGACTTGAAGTCGATCGCCAGAACCCGGTCTGGCGCGACGATCAGCCGGTCGATGGCGCCGACCAGCCGGCCTGTGCCGAGGTCGGCGGCGATCTCCACCTCGGTCAGCGCCGGGGCGACGAACAGCGGGGCGAGATCGGGCGCCGACAGCACGGCGCCCGCCTCGGCCAGGAGTTCGGCCGCCTCCTCGGGGGTGGCGCGATCCTCGGGGCCGGCCAGCAGCCGCGCGGCCAGATCGGGCCAGGCGGCGGGCGGATG
>JAKAJW010000147.1 GCA_021813645.1 Pseudomonadota bacterium
CGGTGCTCGACGCGATCATCGCCGAAATCGTGGCGGAGCCGGGGTTCGCGGCGGTCGACGGGCTCTATCTTTCGCTGCATGGCGCCTGTCTCGGCACCGCGGAGCTATCGCCGGAGACCACGCTCGTCACCCGGCTGCGCGCCCGGTTCCCGGAGCTGCCGATCGTTGCCTCCTTCGACATGCATTGCATCCCGACGCCGCAGCTTGTGGCGGCGCTCGACGGGGCGACGATCTACCGCCGCTATCCGCATACCGACATGGCCGAGACGGCGGAGCGGGCGCTCGACATGCTGGCCGCGCTGATCGGCGGCGGAAGGCGGGGCCGGGTGACGCTGGCGCGTTGCGGCCTGGTGTTGCCGAGCTTCCGGATGGGCACCGACGGCCCCGGCCCGATGACGGAGATCGAGGCGCTCGCCCTCGCCGAGGAGAGCGCGGCCGCGGCGCGCGGCCTGCCGATCGCGGTCTATCCCTTCGGCAGCTTCGCCTATGCCGACAGCCCGGACACCGATTCCGGCGTGCTGGTGACGAACCTCGCCCCGGCCGATGCCGCGGCCGGCCGGGCGGCGGAGGAAAGCGCCGGGCGGATGGTGGCAGAGATGCGCCGGCGGCGTGCCGCCTTCATTCCGGACCTGCCCGGGGCGGAGGCGTTCCTGGCCAGCCAGCCCTGGCGCGACGGGCGGCGCTGGGCGATCCTCGAGCCGTCGGACAATCCGATGTCCGGCGGGGCGGGCGACACGCCCGGACTGCTTGCCGCGGCGCTGCGCGCCGAGCTTCCCGAAGGCGCGGTCTTCGCCTTCTTCGACGATCCCGGGGCGGTGGCGAAGGCGCAGGCGGCCGGTCTCGGCGGCGCGGTGTCGCTGACCCTCGGCGGCCGGCTGGACGACCGCTTCGGGGCGCCGGTGCCGATCGTCGGGCTCGTCGACCGGCTGACCGACGGGCGGTTCGCGAACACTGGGCCGATGGAGACCGGCATCACCGTGAACCTTGGCCCGACGGCGGTGCTGCGGGTCGGTCCGCTGCGGATCATCGTCACCAGCGGCTGCTATTCGCCGAACGATCCGCAGTATTTCCACCTGCACGGGATCGACCCCGCGCGGATCCCGCTGTTGCTGGCGAAGGCGAAGAACCATTTCCGCGCCTCGTTCGGCGCGCTGTTCGACGCTTTCGCGCAGGTCGAGACCCCCGGCCCGGCGATGGCCGAGGCGACCCGGCTGCCGTTCCGGCGGATTCCGCCCGAGCGGCTCGACCTGTCCCGCTGAGGCCCGAGGAGGGATGGCTGCATGACGCTTCAGGAACTACATGCGCTGATCGTCGAGACCCTGCCGGCGATGCCGCGGCAGGTCGCGCAGGCGGCGCGCCATATCGCCGACCACCCCGACGAGGTGCTGATCCATTCGATGCGCGATCTCGCCTCGCGCGCGGGGGTTTCGCCGGCCACCCTGCTGCGGCTGGCGCAGTCCCTGCGGTTCGACGGCTGGGCCGAGTTCCGCGCGGTCTACGCCCAGGACCTGCGGCGCGCGCCCGAGGCCTATGCCGAGCGCGCCAGCCGGGCGCTGGACCGTTCGGGCGTTCCGGCCCTGCTGCAGGAGAGCTTCGTGGCGCAGCGGGCGAACCTCGACCATACCGTCGGGGTCAACCCGCCCGAGGCCTTCGCCCGGTCGGCCGCGCTGCTGGCGGCGGCCGACCGGGTCTTCATCTCTGCCTTCATGAGTTGCCGCGGCCCCGGCCTGACCTTCGCCTATCTCTGCCGGATGTTGCGCGACAATGTCTTCCTGCTGGGCGGCGACGCCTCGCCGCTGGCCGCCGATCTCGCATTGCTGCGGCCCACGGACGCGGTGCTGACGATCAACTTCCAGCCCTATGGCCAGGAAATCGACAAGATCGCCAGCGCCGTCGCGGACAGTGGCGCGAAGTTGGTCTGCCTGTCGGACAGCCGCGCGACCCAGGCGACCCGCGTGGCGGAGGAGACGCTGCTGTTTTCCGTCGAGGGACCGTCGTTCTTTCCCTCGCTCACGGCCGCGCATCTGCTGGTGGAAAGCCTGGCGATCTCGATCCTCGCCCATCTCGGCGATGAGGCGACCCGGCGCATCCGGCAGATCGAGAACGCCTATTACACCAGCGGGACCTACAGCGCGGTGAACAACCAGAGAAGAACCAGTTAGCATGAGCCACGTCTTTCATCGCTCCGCCCGCAGTGTTCCGCCGATCGCGCGCGAGGCGCAGGGGCATTATATCTTGGATGCCGCCGGTCGGCGCTATCTCGACGCCTCGGGCGGCGCCGCGGTGAGTTGCATCGGCCACGGCGACCCGCGGGTGGTGGCTGCGGTGGCCGAGCAGATCGCCCGGCTCGACTACGCTCATAGCGGCGCCTTCACCAGCGAACCCGCCGAGACGCTGGCGACCGAGATCTGCGCGGCCGCCGGGCAGGGGATGGCCCGGGTGTATTTCGTCGGTTCGGGTTCCGAGGCGGTGGAGGCGGCGATCAAGATGGCGCGCCAGTGCCAGATCGAGCGCGGGCAGCCGGGCCGACACGTGGTGATCTCGCGCCGCCAGAGCTACCACGGCAACACGCTCGGGGCGCTGGCCCGGTCGGGAAGCGAGGCGCGCCGCGCCCCCTATGCGGCCATGTTGCCCGAACGCACGCAGATCGACCCCTGCTTCTACTATCGCTACGCCGCGCCGGGCGAGACGCCGGAGGCCTACGGGCGCCGGGCGGCCGATGCGCTGGAGGCGGAGATCCTGCGGATCGGTCCGGAACATGTCGCGGCCTTTCTGGCCGAGACGGTCGTCGGCGCGACCTCTGGCGCCGTGACCCCGGCGCCGGGCTATTTCAAACGCATCCGCGAGATCTGCGACCGCTACGGGGTGCTGCTGATTTGCGACGAGGTGATGTGCGGCGTCTATCGCACCGGGCCGTTCCTGGCCTGCGCGGACGAGGGCGTTTCGCCGGACATCGTGACGCTTGCCAAGGGGTTGGGCGGCGGCTACCTGCCGATCGGCGCTGTCGTCTGCCGGGCGGAGGTGCATGACAGCTTCGCGGCGGGCTCCGGCGCCTTCACGCATGGGCATACCTATATGGCGCATCCGGTGGCTTGCGCCGCCGCGCTCGCGGTGCAGCGGGTGATCGCCGAGGATGGGCTGCCGGCGAAGGTCCCTGCGCGAGGCGCCGCGCTCGATGCCGCGCTGCGGGAGCGGCTGTCCCAGCATCCCCATGTCGGCGATATTCGCGGCCGCGGCCTGCTCTATGCCGTCGAACTGGTCGCCGATCGGGGGACGGGGGCGCCCTTCGCGCCCGGCCTGCGGCTTGCCGCCGAGATCGGGGCGCAAGCGAAGGCCCGCGGCGTCCTCGTCTATCCGGGCAGCGGCACCATCGACGGCCACCGCGGCGATCACGTGCTGCTTGCCCCGGCCTATTCCATCGGCGAGACGGAGATCGAGCTGATCGCCGATGTGCTCCGAGCCTCGATCGACGCGGCCCTGGCTGGCGCTGGCCAATAGGCCCGGCCCGCCGCGCGCCGATCCCGCGCGCCGATCCCTGGGGGCCGATCCCTGGGGGCCGGTCTGATCGGCGGCGTTCCGGCCGGGGCCGGCCGCGATCCGAAGGTGTCGCGACTGCGACCGCGAGCGTCTCGCGGAGCGCATCATGTGCTTCGGCGAACCGAAGCTGTGCGATGGTTCGTCTTGGGGAAGCAGGCCCGACCCTTTAGTTGGAGGGCAACCCGGCGCGATCGCGCCCGCTTTCGGAGAGGCACCATGAAGAAGATCGGATTTCTGTCCTTCGGGCACTGGAACCCCGAGCCGCGCTCGCCGCTCCAGACCGCGGGCGAGACGTTGAAGCAGTCGATCGACTTGGCGGTGGCGGCCGAGGAGCTGGGGATCGACGGCGCCTATTTCCGCGTCCACCATTTCGCCCGGCAGCTGGCCTCGCCGTTTCCGCTTCTGGCGGCGATTGGGGCGCGGACCTCGAAGATCGAGATCGGCACCGGGGTCATCGACATGCGCTACGAGAACCCGCTCTACATGCTGGAAGATGCCGGCGCGGCCGACCTGATTTCGGACGGGCGGCTGCAGCTGGGCATCAGCCGCGGCTCGCCCGAACAGGTGATCGACGGTTGGCGCTACTTCGGCTATGCGCCGGGCGAGGGCGAGGATGCCTCGGAGATGGCGCGCCGGCATGCCGAGATCTTCCTCAAGCACTTGGACGGCCAGGGCTTTGCGCAGCCGAACCCGCGCCCGATGTTCCCGAACCCGCCGGGTCTGCTGCGGCTCGAGCCCTATTCGGCCGGGCTCAGGGACCGGATCTGGTGGGGATCGGCCTCGAACGCGACCGCGGTCTGGGCCGCCCAGATGGGCATGAACCTGCAAAGCTCCACCCTGAAGGTCGACGAGACCGGCGAGCCGTTCCACATCCAGCAGGCCAAGCAGATCGAGGCCTACCGTGCGGCCTGGAAGGAGGCGGGCCACGAACGCACGCCGCGCGTCTCGGTCAGCCGCTCGATCTTCGCGCTGACCAACGATGCCGACCGGATGTATTTCGGCGGCGGCAAGGACAGCGACCAGATCGGCCAGATCGACAATTTTCGCGGCATTTTCGGGCGGAGCTATGCCGCCGAGCCGGACCGCCTGATCGAGGAGCTTAAGGGCGACGAGGCGATCGCCGCCGCGGATACGCTGCTGCTGACGGTGCCGAACATGCTGGGCGTGGATTACAACGTGCATGTGCTGGAGAACATCCTGACCCATGTCGCGCCGGCCCTCGGCTGGCGCTGAGCCCGTCGCGCCCGGTCCCGGCCAGATCAGGCCGGGGGCGGGGGCCTAGGGGGCAAGGGCCGGAGGGTGCCGCGCCGGCAATGGAGGCGCCGCGTCCGCGCCGGCCGGATCGACGAAGATGGCGCGCAGCCCCAGCCGCCGGGCCAGCGGCAGGCCGCGATCCTTGCCGAGCACCATCAGCGCCGTGGCCCAGGCGTCGGCGCTCATGCAATCCTCGGCCAGGACGCTGACGGAGGCAAATCC
>JAKAJW010000069.1 GCA_021813645.1 Pseudomonadota bacterium
TGCCGCCGCGGAGCGGATAGCTGACCAGATGCCGGCCGGGCCCCATGAAGACCTGGGCCACCGGCGCGGCGCCGGGTTCCGCCGGGATCAGTGCCCGCCAGGCCACCTGATGGGTGAAAAACGGTGCCACCCGGCCGTTCAGCGCCGCCCGCACCTTGGAATGCAACCCGTCCGCACCGATCAGCAGCGGCGCTTCCAGCTGCGCGCCCTGGGCCGTGGCCAGGCGTGGCGGATGGTCGCCCAGCGTCACCGTCTCGATTTGCTGAAGCAGCCGGATCTGCGCCCCAGCCTCGCGCGCCGCCGCCGCCAGCATGTCGATCAGGTCGGCACGGTGCAGAAAATGGTATTCCGCGCCCGGTTTTAGCTTTGCCAGATCGAGCCGCAGCACCGCGGTGCCGGTCAGCCCGTCGCGCAGGGCGACCGCCGCCGCCCGCTCGCCAAGGCGGGCCAGTTCCGCGCCCAGCCCGAGCGCCTTCAGCACCGCCACGCCGTTCGGGCTGATCTGCAGGCCGGCCCCGATCTCGCGGATTGCCTCGGCCTGCTCGAGCACCGTTACCAGGGCGCCGCGCTTGGCCAAGGCCGTGGCCACCGCAAGCCCCGCCACCCCGGCGCCGAGCACGGTGATCTTCTGACCGATCAACGACATCGCCCCCTCCGCAATGAAAACGCCGGAACCTTGCGGCCCCGGCGTTGGCAATCCCGTCCGAGACCAGGCCTCAGTCGTCGCGATGCACGCGCTCGCGCCGCTCGTGCCGCTCCTGCGCCTCGAGCGTCATCGTCGCGATCGGCCGCGCATCCAGCCGCTTCAGGCTGATCGGTTCGCCGGTCACTTCGCAATAGCCGTATTCGCCGTTCTCGATCCGCCGCAGCGCGGCATCGATCTTCGCCACCAGCTTGCGCTGCCGGTCGCGGGTGCGCAGCTCTAGCGCCCGATCGGTTTCCTCGCTGGCGCGGTCGGCCAGATCGGGCACGCTGCGCGCGCTGTCCTGCAGCCCTTCGATCGTCTCGCGGCTGCCGTTCATCAGATCGGCTTTCCAGTTCATCAACTTGCGGCGGAAGTATTCGAGCTGGCGCTCGTTCATGAACGGTTCGTCTTCCGCAGGCCGGTAGTCGTCGGGAAGAAAGACCTCAGCCTTCATCTCTCTCTCCTCACTTTGGCCGGCAACGGCAGTGTCGCGAGTAATAGACATCCGGTACCTCTCGCGCGCTGCCATACCCGAAGCGGGGGGGCTTGTCACTAGGGGAAGGGATGGATTGAAGCAGATTCAGGCTGTGGTAAGGTCGTCTCAACCAATTCGGCGAACTCTCGGCAACAGTTATGAAATTCACATCGACCGATGCCTATGTCGCGACCGACGACCTCACGCTGGCGGTAAATGCCGCAGTGCGGCTCGAACGTCCGCTGCTGGTCAAGGGCGAACCGGGCACCGGCAAGACCGAGCTCGCCCGGCAGGTGGCCTTGGGTCTCGGGCTGCCGCTGCTGGAATGGCACGTCAAATCGACCACCAAGGCACAGCAGGGCCTCTACGAATACGATGCCGTCAGCCGCCTGCGCGATAGCCAGCTGGGCGACGCGCGCGTCCATGACGTGAAGAACTACATCCGCAAGGGCAAGCTCTGGCAGGCGTTCGAGGCCGAGGGCAAGGTGGTCCTGCTGATCGACGAGATCGACAAGGCCGACATCGAATTCCCCAATGACCTCCTGCAGGAGCTCGACCGGATGGAGTTCCATGTCTACGAGACCGGCGAGACGATCCGCGCTCGGCAGCGCCCGATCGTGATCATCACCTCGAACAACGAAAAGGACCTTCCCGACGCTTTCTTGCGTCGATGCTTCTTTCACTACATCCGCTTTCCGGATGCCGAGACCCTGCGCCGCATCGTCGAAGTCCACCACCCCGGCATCAAGGAACAGTTGCTCACCGTCGCGCTCACCCGGTTCTTCGAGATCCGCGAAACGCCCGGCCTGAAGAAGAAACCCTCGACCTCCGAAGTTCTCGATTGGCTGAAATTGATTTTGGCTGAGGATCTGACACCCGAGGATCTGAAAGCCGACGGCCGGGCCCTGCTGCCGAAGCTGCATGGGGCGTTGCTGAAGAACGAACAGGACGTCCACCTGCTCGAGCGCCTCGCCTTCCTGTCGCGAGGGCAAAGAGCATGACGGTGCTGGTCCGCCCCCTGGAGGCCGCCGACGAAGCCGATTGGCGACGGCTCTGGACCGGTTATCTCGACTTCTACGAAACCGCCCTCCCCGAGGCGGTCTATGCGTCGAGTTTCGCCCGCATGCTGTCCGGCGCGGCGAGCGAATTTCATGGCCTGATCGCCGAGGTCGACGGCAAGCCTTGCGGTCTTGCGCATTATCTCTTTCACCGGCATGGCTGGCGGATCGAGAACGTTTGCTATCTGCAGGATCTCTACGTCGATCCCGCGCTGCGCGGCCGCGGCGTCGGTCGGGCTCTGATCGAGGCGGTCTATGCCGCGGCGGATACCGCCGGGGCGCCAAGCGTCTACTGGCTGACGCAGCAGTTCAACGCGGCGGCCCGTCAGCTCTACGACCGGATCGGCACCGTCACCCCCTTCATCAAGTACGCCCGGCGGTGAGGCGGGCCGCTGCTCTCGCGGCCGGCCTGGCCCTGCTGGCGGGTTGCACCTTCCCCCCCGATCCGTCACCGCCGAAGGCCCTGCCCCCGGTCGTGGCCGAGCTGCCGCTGCCGCCAATGAAGGCGTTCGGCCCGGTTCGCGCCCTGCCGCCGCAGCGCGCCAACGCCGATATGGCGCGGGATTTCCTCGACCTCAGCTTCAACCTCGAAAGCGGCCGGTCCTTGCCCGTGCTGACCCGGTTCGCGGGGCCGATCACGGTGGCGGTCACCGGAACGCATCCGGCGGTAGCCGATCACGACCTCGATCTCCTGCTCGCGCGGTTGCGGCGCGAGGCGCATATCGATGTCCGCCGTGCCGCTCCGGGCGATGACGTGTCGATCACCGTCGCCTATCTGCCCCGCGCCCGGATGCAGGCCGTCGCCCCCGCGGCCGCCTGCTTCGTGACCCCCAACGTGTCGAGTTGGGACGAATACCTGCGCGTGATGGACGGCCCGCAATCGGATTGGGCCAAGCTCGATCTGCGCCGCCATCTCGCCGTGTTCATCCCCGAGGATACCGCGCCGCAGGACATCCGCGACTGCCTGAACGAAGAGTTGGCGCAGGCGATGGGCCCGGTGAACGATCTCTACCGGCTGCCCGACTCGGTCTTCAACGACGACAATTTCCACTCCGTCCTGACCGGCTTCGACATGCTCATGCTGCGGGTCTACAACGACCCCGCGCTTGCCAATGGCATGACCCGGCCAGAGGTCGCGGCGCGGCTGCCGGCGCTTCTGGCCCGGCTCAACCCGGTCGGCGAAAGGCCCGGTACGCCGCCGCCGCTGCCGACGCCGGAGGCCTGGAAGGCCGCGGTCGAAGCCGCGATCGGCCCACGCGGCTCGCGGATCAGCCGAAATGCCGCCGCCCGCCGCGCGCTGGCGCTGGCCCAGGCGGCGGGCCTGGATGACACCAGGCTCGCCTATAGCTGGTATCTGCGCGCGCGCTTGGCCTTGCCGGACGAGACGGAATTCGCCGTCGCCGCCCTGGCCGAAGCCGACAAGATCTACGCCCTTCAGCCCGCGGCGGCGATCCATCGGGCCAATATCGCGCTGCAGATGGCGGCCTTCGCGCTGGCGGCGAACCAGCCCGAGGAGGTCATCCGAATGGCCGACGCCAATCTGCCGGCGGCGCGGCAGGCGCAGAACGCGGCCTTGATGGCGGGGTTCATGATGTTGAAGTCGCGGGCGCTCGCGCTGCAGGGCAAGCCCGGCCCGGCCCGGGCGCTCTGGCTCGACAGCTTGGGCTGGGCACGCTATGGCTTCGGCTCGGACCGGGCGGTTCGCGCCCGCGAGGCAGAGACCTGGGCGCTGACCGCGGATTGGGCTCCAGCTGGGAGGACCGGCGAATGATCGTATATGTGGCGATGACCCTGGGGGCGCTGACCGGCGGCTGGCGGGCCTGGCGGATGAAGGGCAACAGGCTCGATGTCGCGCAATATGCCGGCGTCTACCTGATCCTCTTCGGCATCCTCGGCATGTTCCTCACGATCGTGCTCGATCGCGTTCTCTAGCGATGTTCGTGCCGTTCTTCGAGGCGCTGCGCTCGGCCGGGGTTCCGGTCTCTCTGCGGGAATATCTGAGCTTCCTCGAAGCGCTGCGGGCCGAACTCGCGCTTTATGACGCCGAGGCCTTCTACCATCTCGCGCGCCTCACCTTGGTAAAGGACGAACGCCACATCGACCGGTTCGACCGAAGCTTCGCCGCCTGTTTTCGCGGCATCGAGGAGCTGCCGGTCAGTGCCGTTCTGGCCGCCCTGGACCTGCCGCCCGGCTGGCTGGAACGGCGCGCCGAACGCCATCTGACGCCCGAGGAGCGCGCCCAGGTTGCGGCGCTCGGGGGCTTCGCGGCGCTGATGGAGACCCTGCGCCAACGGTTGGCAGAACAGCACGGTCGCCATCAGGGCGGCACGAAATGGATTGGGACCGCCGGCACCTCGCCCTTCGGGGCCTGGGGCTACAATCCCGAGGGCATCCGCATCGGCCAGAGCGAGGGCCGCGAAGGCAAGGCCGTCAAAGTCTGGGACCGGCGGGAGTTTCGTGACTATGACGACAGCCGTGCGCTCGGCACCCGCGGCATAAGGGTCGCACTGAAGCGGTTGCGCCGTTGGGCGCGCGACGGTGCGGCGGAAGAATTCGACCTCGATGGTACGGTGCGCGCCACGGCCGAACAGGGTTGGCTCGACCTGCGCAGCCGGCCGGAGCGACGCAATGCGGTGCGGGTGCTCCTGTTGCTCGATGCCGGCGGCAGCATGGAGCCGCATGTGCGCGAGGTGGAGGACCTGTTCGGCGCCGCCCGCAGCGAATTCAAATACCTGGAAGTCTTCTATTTTCACAACTGTCTCTACGAGGCGGTCTGGCGCGACAATCGCC
>JAKAJW010000098.1 GCA_021813645.1 Pseudomonadota bacterium
GAGGCGGCGGATTGACCTATAAGGAACTTGCCGATTGCGTGCTGAGCCACGGGCTGCCCCGTTTGGCCGATCCAAGCTGGAAGGAGTGGGCGAGGCTATCCGTGTATGCGCTGGCCTTCGCGCTTTCTGCGAGGGTTGCATCCATTCGCCACGGAGTCCGCCGGCATCGGATGTGGGCACTTCTTGCGGTTCTCGTGCTGCTTTTGGGCATCGAGAGGCTTTTCGACTCGGAGGCCGCCTTGACCGCGGTTGGGCGCTGCGTTGCGCATCGGAACGATTGGTATGCGCAGCGGCGGCATTTTCAACTGGACGTCCTGATCGCCCTGGCTGCCCTGGGCGTCGCTGGATTTCTTGCTGTTGCCATCGCCCTGGGCGAAGCCCTGCGCCAAAGCGGCGCGGCGTTCCTTGGGCTGTGCATCCTGGTCACCTTCGTGCTGATGCGCATGGTCAGCTATCACAATTTCGATGCGGTGATCGCTTCCCGGGCCTTTGGAATTTCTGCCAATCTTGTCTTTGAGAGTGCCGGACTGGTCATGATCTGCGCGAATGCGATCTGGCTGATCCGGCGTCACCGCCGCCCCCGGACAGACGCGGGATGACGAAAGGCCCGGGCAAGTGGCGGCCGTCGCCCTGCGGGCGGTGCCGCCCGCTGCGATAATCGGAGCCATGCTGCCGGCCGCGCCTGGCTCTGCCCCGCATACCGTCCGGCCACGAGGTTGGAGCGCGACCGTCCGATCGGGACGGGGCCGTTGCCGCTGGGGCAGGGCAGGCCGCACAGCTTGGGGATCCGCGCAATGGCACGGGAACCGGCCCGCCGCCGGTCGGTTACATGCGCATCCGCCAAGGGGCGGCCCTGGCGCAGCCCTGCCTCGCGAGGACGGCAGTCTTGGTCGAAGGCTCGACAATCATGACCTTGCGCCATACGACGTTTCATGCGCCGCTTTTGGCCGGGCCCGCTCTGCCGTTCCGGGCAAGGCCACGGACCCGAAGGGCGGCTGCTGGGAAGGGGGATGGCCGGATGACCCGCTGGCGTGACTGGCTGAGCCGTTCCCCACAGGCGGCACCCTCCGATTCCCCTTGGGCGGGCATGTCCGCAGAGGCGCTGCTGGCGGCCTGGGACGCGGGCAGACCGGTCTGGACCTGCAAGATGGCCGATCTGGGGCCCGGCTATGAGCAGACCATCCAGGAGATCGGCATGGTTCTGTTGCGCGCCATGTTGGCCGAGCCGTTCGATTACAGCCGGTTCGCGGCAAGGGAGGCGCGGGCGGCCTATGAGTTCTGGCTGGCCTATGTCGGCGCGATCATGACGCGGCCAGACGTGCGGGCCCAGATTGACCGGTTCCAGCCCGAGGCCCTGCAGATCGATGCGGCGATGAATGTCGCCGGCATGTTTGCCCGCAACGGCTACGAGGCGGAGATGAACAAAGTCCCCGAGGATCGGAGGATTATGCTTTCGCGGCGGCCTCGGCAAACCGAGCCCTGAGCGGCGACGGTTTGACGCTTTCGCGGTCGGTTCCGAGTTGGGCGCCCCATCCCGCGCCGCGTCGGCGCCTCGCGCGGCTTTCCGTTGCGCGCGCAATACCAAGGCGCGGCCGCGCCCTGTACCCGCGGGGGTAGGCGGCAGTCGGCTATGGTTAAGTCGATCTTAATCTTCCGGCGCGATGGTGAACCGGTCAAACGGTCTGCCGCAGGAGGCGCCGATGATCGACAAGGCCGAAGCGGCTATTCTTTCCACGCTGGCCGCCATTCGGGCCAGACGCCAGGTCGGCACATATTCCGCAAGGGACGATGCCGCTATCGAAAGCGCCGAGCGCGCGCTTGCCCCCGCGGCCCCCGGCTTCGTCGCCCAGATGATGCGGGGGACGCTCGCCGATTGCCCGGTTCTCGTTCCGCCGGAGCTGCGGAGCGCGTCGGCCGCCTAGCCTTGCCGCTCTCCCGGGGCGTTGGCCGACAGCGGCGTTCGGGGATCCGGAGCGGCGGCAGAACCCTGCGGAGGGAGCCGCTGCCGTCGTTCCGCAAAGAGCAGGCGCAGAGCCGCGAGCAAGATCACCGTCGCGACGCCGGCGACGGAATAGCCCAGAAGGGCCGCGCCCCATCCCTGTCCAAGCAACAGCAAGACGACCGCGGCGAGACCGCCAGTCATCATGCCTAGTGCGACAAGACCCAGGACCATTGCGTTTCACTCGCTTCTTCGGCGCCTCTGAAAACCTTGCCGGGGGAGGGGTGAACAAAAGCTAGATTTGCTGTCCGAACCCGTCCGTTCGCGGCGAAGGAAGCGCAACTGTCAATGTATCAGAAACAATCCCACCAAGCTGGCGCAATTGTCATGCGAGGTGTTCATATGTGTGTCTTATTTGGGGCAAAATATTGGCCCGTTGCCTATCCTTTTGGTGAATTTTGCGCTATGAGTCGGCTCCGGTTCAGGTGCGCCTTTGCCGCGGCGCGGTTGGGTAGGTTTAACGTGTCAGGTGTAATTCTCGGTTTGCGCGGGCTGCGATCCATTCGGGCCGCCGCCTATCTCGCGGCGACGGTCCTCGGATTTTCCGCAGGTGCCGCCGCGGCGACCACAGCCTCCATCTTCCCCTCGGGATCCTTCCGACTCTATTACCAGGACAGCGGGTCATCGGGATCGGCTCGGCGACCGGGTGCGAGTTCCGGAGATCCCTTCGGTTCGAATGCCTACGCCCCGGTGACGATCAAGATCGGCCGCTCGAGCGAAACAGTGGCGGCTGGCGGTCTCGCGCTCGACGTGAACAACCGACCGTCCACGGCGTTCACGGCCTTCTGCCTCGACCTGGCGCATGAGATGCAGTCCGGTGCCAGCTACACGGCGGTGGCGCCGAATCCGACCGGCGATGTGTTCAATGCGGTAACTCCGGGCCAGCAGGCGGAAATTCAGCACCTCTTCGATGCCGTCTACTCGCCCATCCTGCTGACCAGCGCGACGAACTCCGTCGCCTTCCAGTTGGCGCTGTGGGAGATCGTGACGGAGACGTCGAGCACGCTCAGCCTGTCGAGCGGAAGCTTCCGGGCGACCACTCCCAGCCGCGGCTTCACCGGCGACCCCAACAGCATCGCCCAGGCCAACGCCTATCTGGCGGACATGCAGGCCTATGGTGGGGCGCAGCGATACGATGTGACCTATCTGCAGGGTGCCGGAAGCTGCTCGAAATGGGGCGGATGCTGCCAGGGCAGCCAGAACCTGGTCACGGTGTCGGCGGTTCCCGTGCCCGCGGCCGGCTTCCTGCTCCTGAGCGCCTTTGCGGGGCTTGGCGCCCTGGCGCGGCGGCGGAAGGGCGCCGCCCGCGCGGCCATCACGCCCTGACCCCGGCGTCTATGGGCGGCGATCGAGGGGGCTCGCATGCGGGGCGCTCTAGGAAACGTCAGCGCGTTGTAACGTCACCCCCCAGCCGTTGCAGCTGATAGCGAACCGGCTTTCCTTCCTCCGTCCCATTTGCCGCGAAGCTCTGCGGCGCGGGTCCGTTCGGCCGGGTGGCGTAGCGGGTCCAGCCGTCGCGCTGGCCTGCCGGGTCGAAGCGGAAGACGTCGCGCCAGGGTGCTGACCACCAGAGCAGCGGATCGTAAGGCGCCTTGCGGCCGTTGGCGTCGTAGTCGATCTCGGCCAGTCGCATACGGCCATTCGGATCCAGCTCATAGCGGCGGATCTGCTGGGCGGGGAAATCGACCGACAGGAAAGCGGGCGCGCTCAGCGTTGCGCCGTTGTCGGCGAAAACGCCGATGTCGACTCGCGCGCTCAGCGGGCCCGGTCCGGTTACGGTGAAGCCTGCGGGCGCCGGGCGCGGGGTCTGCCAGTCGAGCGTGATCCGCGCTTCGCTGCCGGCGGCGTCGAGTGGCTCGATCTTCACCCGGGCGGGATCGCCGCGCAGCAAGACCCAGAGGAAATGCAGCGGCCGCCCGTTCGGATCGGCGGTTCCTGCGGTGGACACCACCATCTGGTGCTGCCAGGCCCTATCGCGCCACAGCCGGGCGATCGCCGAGGGCGTGTCGAACAGCCTTTCGGATTGGCCAAGCAGGCCCGCGCGGCTGCGAAAATCCTCGCTTTCGACCGTAATGTGGACGAGCGGCGGGATCGTCGTCGGGGTCAGGCTATTGGCGAGCGAGATCATCGGCCCGAGGTTCACCGCCCCCGCCGAGAAGGCGGACGGATGCGCGGACCCTGACAGGTAATCGGCCCGGCTCTGCACCCCGGTCTGGCCGCGGCGGAAGACCATCTGCACGGTCGGCGCCACCAGACCGTCAGCCTTCAGGCGCGCGAGAGTGTCCGGTGGGAACGCTGCGATGATCATCGCCACGGCGCGCAGGAAAGGCTGGTCGCTCCCCGACCGGCCCTGGCTGGTCAGCGTGTAGGGCCAAGCGGCTGGATAGAGGTCCCAGGCCAAATGATCGTCGACGCTGGGATAGATATAGAGCGCGTTGGCCTGGTAATCTTCCCAAGCCTGCCAGGCCCGGCCGGGCAGAGTCATGGCCAGCCGGGCAAGGCTGCGCGGCGCCGGGCCGCCGGTGACGGCGGTGGAGGAATTGCCGAAGGTGATCGCGGGAAGGCGAAAGGCGCCGTCGGGGCCGAAGTCGAGCCCTTTCGCCTGCAGCTTAGGGCCGTAGGCCGTACGGGTCAGGGCGGGGAACATCTCGGGGGGGAGCCGGGAATGCCCGCGGTCGCGATCGTCATAGACGACGCCCGCCAGCCCCGCGGCCTGGCCGGTCGCGACCAGATGGCGAAGGTAGATGGCGGAAGACGACGCGTCGCCGGGGGCGACGGTCGGAAGATCGACTGCCGGCGGGGGGAGCGCCGAGGCGGCCAGCGTCAGGCGGCCGGTGAGCGGGTCCGGTGTAAGATCGGATAGGTCAAGGGTGACGATCGGGCCGAGGCGAGGAGGGGCCGGCACCTCGGCACCCGCGCGCGTTCCGGCCCCCAAGAGGAGTGCGAGAGCGGCCATCGGGATGGCCTGAAACGGGCGGCGCAGGCGTGTCATGGCCCTTGATAGCCTG
>JAKAJW010000402.1 GCA_021813645.1 Pseudomonadota bacterium
CTACCGCCGCAGACAAGGCCGAGGCGCCGCCACTTCTTGCGCTGGCCGCCGAAATGGGGCTTGCGGTGACGCTGGTGCCACTTGCCGCGCTCGCTAACACGGAAACGCTCACGCGATCCCCCCGCGTCGCCGCCCGCTACGGCACAGGAAGCCTGGCAGAGGCTGCGGCGCTCGCTGCCGCCGGCCCCCGCGCCCGCCTTCTCGGCCCCCGCGCGACTTCCGCAGACGGGACCGCAACCGCCGCCATCGCCACTACCGAGACCACAATATGACCGTTCATTTCATAGGGGCCGGCCCAGGCGCTCCCGACCTCCTGACGCTCCGCGGCCGCGACCTGATCGCGGCCTCGCCGGTCTGTCTCTATGCTGGATCGCTGGTGCCGCCTGGGGTCCTGGCGCATTGCCCCGAAGGCGCGCGGATCGTGAATACCGCGCCACTCTCGCTCGACGAGATCATAGCCGAAATCACCGCCGCTCATGCGGCGGGGCAGGACGTGGCACGCCTCCATTCCGGCGATCTCTCCGTCTGGTCGGCGATGGGGGAGCAGCTTCGCCGCCTGCGCGCGCTTGCGATTCCCTTCGACGTGACTCCGGGCGTGCCTGCCTTCGCAGCCGCCGCCGCGACGCTGGCGACGGAGCTCACACTGCCGGGCGTGGCGCAGTCTGTGGTGCTTACCCGCACGTCTGGCCGGGCGACACCGATGCCGGGAGGCGAGACGCTCGCGGCCTTCGCCGTGACCGGCGCAACGCTGGCCATCCACCTGTCGATCCAGGCCCTTTCGAAGGTCGTGGAGGAACTGACCCCGCACTACGGCGCAGATTGCCCTGTTGCGGTGGTCTGGCGCGCCTCCTGGCCGGACGAGCGGGTGCTGCGAGGAAGTCTTGCGACCATCGAGGCGCAAATGGCCGCTGAGATCGACCGCACCGCGCTGATCCTCGTCGGCCCCACAATTGCCGCCGAGGGCTTCGCGGAGAGCCGCCTCTACGCCGGGGATTACGACCGCCGCTACCGCCCCGTCGGACCCGAGCCGCGCTTCCCGGAGGAGCGGGAGTGAGTGGCGCGCGCGCCTCCGTGGCAGGGCTGGTGCCGGGGCTGATGATCTCTGCCCCAGCGTCGGGCAGTGGTAAGACGACGGTGATGCTGGGGCTGGCACGGGCATTTGCCAACGCGGGGCTGGCGGTTCAACCGTTCAAATCCGGTCCGGATTACATCGATCCGGCCTTCCATAGCGCAGCAGCGGGGCGCGCTTCGGTCAATCTCGACAGCTGGGCGATGCCGCCGGGGCGGATCGCGGCGGAGGTCGGGCGCGCCAAGGGGGCGGATCTGATCCTTGCCGAGGGCTCAATGGGGCTTTTTGACGGGGTCGCGAAGCCGGGCGCGGCGGGGACCGGGGCGAGCGCGGACATCGCGACGCTGGCGGGCTGGCCGGTGGTGATAGTGATCGACCCGAAGGGGCAGGCGCAGACCGCAGCCGCCGTGGCGCTCGGCCTCGCGCGGTTCCGCCCGGATCTGCAGATCGCAGGCGTGATACTGAACCGCGTGGCAAGCCCGCGGCACGAGGCCCTGATCCGCGCGGCAATGGCCGAGGCGGGGCTGGCCGTCCTCGGCGCCCTGCCCCGCGTCGCGACCATAACCATGCCAGAGCGGCATCTCGGCCTCGTCCAAGCCGGCGAGCATCCGGCTCTCGAGGCGCTGATAGAGGCCGCGGCGGCGCTGGTCACCAAACATTGCGACTTGGAGGCGATCCATATCGCCGCCGCCGCGCGCGTCCTGCCCGCACCCGTCGCGACACGCCTGCCGCCGCCCGGTCAACGCATCGCGCTCGCCCGCGACACAGCTTTTTCCTTCATTTATCCGCATCTCCTCGACGACTGGCGCGCTGAGGGGGCGGAAATACTGCCCTTCTCTCCGCTCGACGATGAGGCGCCTGACCCTGGCGCCGACGCCTGCTGGCTGCCGGGCGGATACCCCGAACTGCACGCCGACCGCCTTGCTGCCGCCGCGCGGTTCCGGGCGGGACTGCGAGCCTTTGCTGAGACCCGGCCGGTTCATGGCGAATGCGGGGGCTACATGGCGCTCGGCGCGGGACTGGTTGATGCCAAGGGCACGCGGCACGAGATGGCGGGGCTTCTGGGCCTCGTCACCAGCTTCGCCAAGCGGCAGATGCATCTGGGTTACAGGCGTGCGCGGCTTGTCGGCCCCTGCCTTGGCCTGCCCGGGGGTGCCGTTCTTGCCGGGCACGAGTTCCACTACGCAGGGGTTATCGAGCAGCCCGATGCGCCGATGGCAGCAGTTGCCGATGCGGCAGGCCAGGCGGTGGCCGAGACCGGATCGATGCGCGGCAATGTCTCCGGCTCTTTCTTCCACCTGATCGGGGGGACGGCATGAACGGTTTCGTCTCTTTCGTCTCCTCAGGACCGGGTGATCCCGAACTCCTGACACTGAAGGCCGCGGCGCGGATCGCGGCTGCGGATGCGATCCTTTTCGACGATCTCTCCTCCGGGCCCATCCTTGCCCATGCGCGGGCCGATGCGGACCTGGTCGGAGTTGGCAAGCGGGCGGGTCGCGCCTCGCCGAAGCAGGATCAAGTAAGCCGGCTTCTGGTCGATTATGCGAAGACCGGCGCTAGGGTCGTGCGGCTGAAATCCGGCGACGCCGGGCTCTTCGGGCGGCTGGAGGAGGAGACCACCGCGCTCCGCGACGCTGGGATCGGGTTCGAGATCATCCCCGGTGTGCCATCGGCCTGCGCCGCCGCTGCCGCCGCCGGAATACCGCTGACACGCCGGATCACAGCGCGGAGGGTGCAATTTGTTACCGGACATGACGTGACCGGCGGGCTGCCAGAGGATCTGAACCTCGCGGCGCTCGCGGATCCGATGGCCACCACGGTGGTCTTCATGGGCAAGCGCACCTTCCCGGCGCTCCTCGCCATGCTCACCGGCGCAGGATTGCCGCCCGGCACCCCCGCCCTTCTGGCCGAGGCCGTGGGCCGGGCCGAGCAGCAGCTGGTCCGCACCACCGTCGCGCAACTGGCCGAGCGGCTGTCGGGCGATCCGGGAACGGCGCCGGCGCTGATCCTCTACGGGCCGCTCGCAGAGGCGGCGGAGGCATGATCGCGCTTTCGCTGATCGGGATCGGCACCGGCAACCCGGAGCATCTGACACTTCAGGCGATCCGCGCGCTCAACGCGGCCGATGTCGTTCTCATCCCCCGCAAGGGGGAGAGCAACGCCGACCTCGCCGAACTGCGCCGCGCGATCTGCGCCGAGGTCATCACCAATCCCGCAACCCGTATGGTGGAGTTCAACCTTCCGGTGCGCGACCCCGCTACGCTCGACTACCGCCGACGCGTGGACGATTGGCACGACGCCATCGCCAAAGCCTGGCGAGCGGCCATCACCGCGGGGCTACCGGGCGGCGCTGGAAGGGTCGCGCTGCTCGTCTGGGGCGATCCTTCGCTTTACGACAGCACCTTGCGCATCGCTACGCGGCTCGGGCTGCGGACGGAGGTGATCCCCGGCATAACCTCGATCCAGGCGCTCGCCGCGGCCCATGCTATCCCGCTGAACGAGATCGGCAGTCCCTTCACGGTCACCACCGGTCGGCGGCTGCGTGACGGTGGCTGGCCAGAGGGCGTCGACACAATCCTTGTCATGCTCGACGGCGATTGCGCGTTCCAGGACCTTGCTCCGGAAGGCCTCTCGATCTGGTGGGGCGCCTATGTGGGGATGGCAGAAGAGATCACCGAGGCCGGACCCCTGGCAGAGACCGGCCCCCGCATCCTTGCCCGCCGCGCCGAGGCGCGGGCGCAGCATGGCTGGATCATGGATATCTACCTGCTCCGCCGCACGGGCAGTTGAGCTGAGCTGCCTCCCGGAAGATCCCTCGCTGTGATGTAGAGTCTGCCCAACCTGAGAAGGAGCGGACGGCTCCTGCGACCGGTCGGCAGTCCAGCCAGAATGCTCTGCGTGCCGCCGTCACTGCACCATGCGGAAATACTCGGCCCGGAAATCGTCCTCCATCCCGGTCCCGCAATAGGCCATCGTCATCCCGCTGGTCCCCGATACCGTTCCACCGGAAATCACCGACGCCCCCTGCACCCCGTTCCCGTTCGCCGAGAACGAGATGTCGGACTTGGCGACAAGCTGGCCGCCGTAGAGGGACAGCGCCGCGGGGAAATCCATCCCGCCATCCGTCATGATCGACGCGCCGCCTCCGGGGGCGCAGTTGTCATTCATGCCGACCTGAACCCCCGAGGCGCCGGTGACCGCCTTTGATGACGTGTTGGTGTCGACGATCGCCACATCATGCAGTTGCACATTGCTGCCGAAGTTCAGGTTGCAGTTCGTCACCAGCACGACGCCGATCAGCACCGTCCCGTTCGAGATCTGCAACGGCGAGCTTCCGTTGCAACTGGCGACATAGATGTTGCCCTGGGTAAACGAGGTCGAATCCACTTTCTTGCCCGTATAGGTGTTCGGCACACTATTGGTGATATAGCTCGGCAAGTAGCGGCTATCCCCCGCAGCAAGGCCTGCCGCGATCGTGTCGATCTGGTCAAGGATGCGGATGTTCCACGAGTCCTTCTGCAGCGCGGCCGCAAGACCTGTATTGGAATCGAAGCCGGACGCGGGAAGCTGGATCTGCGCCGGGTTCGGCATCGTGACCGCCGTGCCTGCCTCGAAATAGTTGTTGCTGTTGATCGAGATCGCGGCGTTCGAGTGGATGCAGAAGCCGTTCAGGTAGTTGTTGTTGCTTTGCAGGTCGACCGCCACCTGACCCACGAAGCCTTCGGTCATGCAGGCCGGGTAATAGGTTTCGAAGACCGAGCTGACATTGATGTTCCAGTGGTCGAAGCCCACCAGCTTCAGCAGATACGTGGCGATCGCGTTGCCGGAGGTGGCCGATTCATGCATGTTCACCTGCACCGCCGAGCGCGAGGTCGGGTCGGCCGTGAAGCTGCGCGTGGCGGGGTCCCAGGTGCCGAACTGGATGTCGGCAGGCTG
>JAKAJW010000104.1 GCA_021813645.1 Pseudomonadota bacterium
CCGCCTGCAGGACAGGCTTCTCGGCGGAGAACTCGCGCTCGCTGAAGTACTTGCCCTTGCGTGTCCCGTCCCGGGTGATCAGCCACCCGTTCTTGATGCGGGTGACCGACATGGACTCCAGCTCGTCGACCGGCATGGGGATCGCCCGGAGGCTGGGCGCGCGCTTCGCCATCGGATCAGCCGACGTGGTGCGGGCGCTTGCCCTTCGGCGCGTGGGCGTGGTGGATCGCGTGGGAGTGATGGTGCGGGCCGTGCATGCTGTGGTGGGTGGCGTGCATGCTGTTGGGGCCGAGCTTTAACGCCGGCGGCCCGGCCCGCTCATGGTCGCCGAGCATGGTGGCGTTCGGCTCGCCGTGCGGGCTCTTGATCGCGCGGGTGCCGGGCAGCGGCTCGACGCCGAAGCCGTCGCCGATGGACTCGCCCATCGCCATGCGCTTGTGCTGCTTGATGCCGCCGCCCTTGGCTTCGCTGCCGGGGCCGTGAGAGCTGGATTCGTGGGCCATCGCCGTTTCTCCGTCTGAAGGGGAGCGGGGCCGATGCCTGTGCCCGGAGCCTGGAGGCCGCAAATTGCCAGATTCCCCGGCGCCGCGCAACGCATCATCGCCTCGGCCTGTTTTCCTCGATCCAGGCGACCAGACGCTCGAGCAGCGCCGCGTCCTCGTCGGGGATCGGCGACTCGCCCGAGGCATACCGCCTCATCTGGCGCCCCGTCCGGCCGAGGAACCGCGCAGCGCCGCCGGCTTGGCTCCAGCCGACGACGGTCAGGCATTCCCGGAACCGGGCGGGCGTCATGGCCCGGCTCCCGTCAGCGCCCGCATCGCCGCCCAAGCGCACACGGCTAGACCGAAGATTGCTGCGACGGCGCCGACCGCGAACAGCAGGGCCGCGACAATCCCGCGCGTGATGCTGTCGCCGCCGATGCCATTGAGAGCGAACAACATCAGCGCCAGCCCGAAGCCGATCAGCATCAGGAGCAGAAGCGCGATCATCGCGACACCGCCTCGTCGCTGACGACCTCCTTCGCAGCCATCGTCTCGGCGACGACGCCGAGGCGCGTCTTGGAAACCAGCAGCAGCGCCCCGCCATCCGCGCAGGAGACGTGGATGTGGTCACCCGGCGCCAGCATATCCTGGGCCTGATCGAAGAAGCCGGGCAGCGCGAGATCGGCCAGCGAAGCGGCGCCCCCGCGGTAGTGCCAGAGGGTGAAGCCCTGGGCGTAGGCCAGGACGGAGAGGTTGCGGACGGCGAAGCTCATGGCGGGGATCCTTTGCTGGCCCTGCGCAGCGCGGAGGGCGGTTGACGACGGGTCGCTGGAAGGCCGGGCGAGCTCGGCGGCGATCAGCCGCTCGACGGCGGGATTGCGGGTCACCAGGGTGTCTCCAGCATTTCGGCGACGTCGCTGGCGTCCTCGGCCGACAGCGGATGGGCGCGCATGCGCTCCTCCATGTGCCGGCGCAGCGAAGCAGAGGCGCCCTGCCACTGATGGCGCGCGGCAGCGAAGGCGTCGGCCGGGGTAAGGCCCCAGCCGTAGCAGATGGTGGTGTGGCCGTTGTCGATGACGGCGGCGAAGGCGGCGGCGGTCTCGATGGTGGCTAGGCTATTGGGGCCGGTGATCATGTCTTGATCCTCATGCGGGAAGGGGTCATGGAAGGCACGCGCAGACCACCCGCGAAACGGTCTTGCGCCACCAGGATGGTGATGCGGCGACCCAAATCGCGAGGCGCAAAGTCGTACGCAACGCCCAGACGCGATAGGCGACAAGATAGGCGCGCCAAAGCACACGCCCGTCCATTCGTCCTATCTGCATCTCTCAATCCTCTCTGTGTGGGTTAGATGGCGTCGGCCAGTTCGAGGCGATCCGTGTTGCCCACAGTCATCGCCATAACGCCGGAAGTGGTGGCGGCGTTGAAACCGATGACGCGCGCACCGGACGGCCAAAGGTTGGAAAGAGGGCCGCGATAGGGCTCGAAACTGATCGCAGCGGTCCCTTTCGGCATGAACCACGTCTTGATGCGGGTTCCTTCCTTGATATCGCGCCCGACAATATAAGCCATTGTTCTGCTCCATCAGTGTGTTAGACGGGGCCGAAGCCCCGCCGGGGTGGGTTAGGCGGCGGCTTCCTCTTCGATGGTGCAGGCCACCTTGCCGCACATGCCCCACGAAATCGCGCCACCGTCATTGGCGACGTGCCGCAGCAGGGCGCCCGTGGCCGGAATGCAGATCATGCCGGCGGTCCCGTGCTCATCGGTCCATTCCTCGGCGCTCGCCCATGCGTCGACCTCGGTGATGCCCGTCCCGTAGATGGCTTCGTTGTTGTGAACGATGAAGCCGCTCTCAACGCCGCTGTAGATGTTCATCAGGGCTTTCCCTTCGATGTTGGCCGGGGCCGATCCCCTTGCCTGTCCGCACGTATAGGACAGCGACGAGCCTCAATCAACCATTATTTCGCGTTTCGGCGGCATCGGCACCGGATTTTCCGCCAGCCAGGCGTCCAGCCCTCGCAACCAGCATGCGACGCGAGGAGGAACGCAATTCCTGCCGGCTCCCCAACCCCGCAGCTCGCGCGCTCCGACGTCCAACACGTCGGCCAGGCCGCCGCGGGTCAGCAACAGGCCGTCCTCCAGGCGCTCGCAGATGGCGCGGAACTCGGACGGAGGCATTGCGGCGGGCGGCAGGGAATTATCAGGGCCGGTCATCCCTGCGCCTCCACCATGGCGATCCGGCGCCCGATCCAGGCCATGACCGGCACAGCCGTTGAAGCGCAGCGCCAGCCGAGACGATGCCACGCGAGCTCGGCCGCGCCCATGCCGGAACAGATGGAGCCGAAGATCATCGATCCCAAATTCCCGCATCCATCGCCCGAAGGGCGGCGCGCAGTCTGAGCCTATGCTTCTTCTCCTTGGTCAGCGGAGGCATGCCGTCGATCGCTGTCATGCTGGCCAGCAGCGCATCATCGGTAGGCTCAACGGGAACCACGGTCAGGCCGAGATGCCGGAGAGCGGCAACCAGCTCTCGAGTCGTTGGCCGCGCCATGCCGCCGATCAGATCGTCGATCAGACCCTCCATGCGGTTGGTTCCCTTCGGCCGCTTGTTTCCATTCTCCGAGCTGCCCACGCGGATCTGGACAATGATCTGCCGCATCTGCGCGGCGCTGCGAATCCCGCTCCGATAGAGCAGCCGTACAGGCGACTCCCCGTAGTCATGCACCACTCCCCGAAGTTCTCGTGGCAGCGCGTCCACCCACTCACAACCGCCAGGAGCTTCGTCACGAAGCGCCGCCGGCTCTCGGGACGTCGACATCAGTGCATGCTCCGCGCAGGAACCGCCTTCGGCGCTGCGGCGAGAATCTGTCGCGCCAGATCAACCCGCGTGCGGCAATGAACGCAGTCACACGGATTCGCGTCAAAGGCTTGCAGCGCAAGGCCGGCAACCGAAGTCAGCGCGTGAAACATCTGTTCCAACGTGGTGCCCATGGTTGCTCCGCTGCTGACCGCCGAAGTTGAGCCTTGGTTCTCAACCACTGCGACGATGACTTTAGCGCGGCGCGGATCGAGTCCATCGAGCGCGCGCGACAGCGTGAAAGCGTGGCGCCGAAGGGCGTCGCGTTCCTCCTTGTCGTCTTTGCTCATGGGCGGTCCCCCATGGTATGCATCTGGCTCGGCTCCTCGGCGGCCTCCTGGACGATCAGCCCGAAGCGGTCGAGCTCGTCCAGCGAGAGCGGCCGAGAGGTCTCGATGACGCCGTAGCGATGGATCGAGCGAGGGAGATCGGGCCGGTTCGCCAGCCCAGTCATCGCCGGCGCCTCGACGAACGACCAGGAGACGCCGGCCGGCAGGGTCGCGAAGCTGGCCGGGCGGTAGAGGGGGATGTAATAGGTCACTTGACCCTCCAAACACGGACGCCAGTAACGCCGCCTTCGACAACCTTTCGGCTTACCCATTTGCGGTCAGGGTATCTTGCCCGGGGCACAGACAGATTGAGGATAGTTCCGCTGCCGCGGCTGGATTTGGACGAGCGGCAGCCGGCCACAAAAAAACTGTCGCCGACTTCCATTTTCTCCCATGGATACTTACCGGGGCGCCCCGGCGCCCGCGCATCCGGAACGGGGACGCCCTTGTCGACCTTGACGTCGCTCACGGCCCTTCCTCCGCCGCGTCCTCGGCCGCCTGCCGCTCCGCCTCTGGCTGCGCGTCGATCAGCTTCTTCGCCTCCGCCAGGTAGCCGTTGATCAGCCAGATCGCGTCCATGGTGAAGCCGTCGAGCTCCTCGATCGCCGGATGACCGACCGGCAGCTGCGCGGCGCCCATGATGGCGTGCCGCGCCTCGAGAATGCGCTGCTCGGCGACCTGGATGGCGCGGAGCATGGTCACTTCGGTCGCGTTGAGCGGACGCGCCTCGATGCGGTCCCGCTTCCAGGGAGAGATCATCGCGCCGCTGTGGGGTTCGGAAATCATGCCGGGGCCTTCCCTCGGTTCGAGGCCGGGGCCTATCCCCAGCCGCCAAGGGACGCTACCGCCTCGCCGAAATCTTCGCAACCAGTTTTTGCGTAATTACCGCTCGACCTTCAGGACGAAGGTCTGGGGACCGGTCGGCGTGATCGGGTTTCCGTTCTCGTCCAGCGTCTCGATGCTGTGCTTCTCCCGCCAGCCGGCCCGGGCCTTCATCCAGAAGATCGCCGCAGCGACGTTGGCGCCGGTGGCCTGTCCGGGAGGGACCGTCGCCATGGCATAGAGCGCCCCTGCGACGTTGATCGTGGCCTTGACCGCCCCCAGGTCGAGCTCGCTGCGGAAGTGCTTCTCCAATGCATGCCGCCCTATGCCGAGCACGGCCGCCATCTGGTCATGAGTGATGCCGACAGCCGCCATGCTTTCGACCATCCGGCGATGCTCCGGCAAGGGCTCGTAGGGGGGTTTCCCGACCCCGACCGGCTCGGCGGTCGGCAGGAGAGGCGGCAC
>JAKAJW010000404.1 GCA_021813645.1 Pseudomonadota bacterium
ATGTCGTTCGTGATGACACCCACCGAATATTGTGGCGACAGCGCGCGGCACAGTTTCTCGGTCAAGGTGGTCTTGCCAGCGCCGACGGGGCCGCCGATGCCGACACGGAGGGGGCCGTGGGGAGAGCTCATGTGCGAAAGATCCTGACGTCCATGGTTTCATGCTGCATCGCAGCGAGATCGGAGGCAAGCGCGCCGCTGCCGAGCGCGTCGAGCCCCGCCGTCGCGACCTCGGCCGCGAGGCGCAGGATCAGCGGCTGCAGACCGGCGAGCACCGCCTGCCCCGCGGTCTGTCCCAGGGGCACGAAGCGCACCGCGACCTGCACCAGGTTCGAAGCGAAGGCCTGCAGATAGAGCGCGGCCGCCTCTTGCGGTGTCACACCGAGCCCGCGGGCCGCCACCCCGACCGCCACCGGCAGCGGCATCGCCGGCCAGTCGGCGCCGGTCAGCGCATTGGTGGTGCGCAGAAACGCGGCTCCCTGCTCCATCGCCTCGACATGGCGCTCCCGCGAGGCGGCCAAGGCCTCGGCCAGGGCGGCAAGCGGCGCCGGCTCGCCGCCGGCCAGGGCCTGGGTCAGCAAGACCGCGTCGACTCGCCCGGCCCCTTCGGCCAGAACGGCCGCGAGCCAGCACGCAAGGCTTTGGGAATCCCTGATCTTTCCGACAGAGATCGCCCATTCCAGACCGTGCGAATAAGCAAAACCGCCAACCGGAAAGGCGGGTGAGAGCCATTGTGCGAGGGTCAGCAGTCCCGGCTTCACCGCAGAACCTCGGGCGCCTCCTCGTCGCTCTCGTCCGGCTCCTCGGCGCCGGCATGCGAGGCGTGGTGATGCACGTGGCCATGGTCGTGGTCATGCGCGTGGTCATGGCCATGATCGTGGCCCATCGTGCGGCCGTGGCCGTAGGCACCGCCCTCGGGCGTGAAGGGGCCGATGACCTCGGACAGCCTGGCGTCAAGGCCGGCCAGCATGCCGGCCAGCACCGGGTCGCGGCGGATCAGCAACCGGTCGGGCAGGATCTGGCAAGGCGTGTGGCGGTTGCCGATATGCCAAGCCAGCCGCGGCAGGTCGCCGCGCACTTCCAGGAGCGGCTCGGCAGCCGCAGCGACGGCGATAAGCCGGCCATCCTCGAGCACGAACATGTCGCCATCCTCCAGACTGGTGGTTTCGGCGAGATCGGCCAGGAAGGCCAGGCCAGCGGCGGTGACGAGCCGCTTGCGCCGCAGAAATCTTTCGTCATAGCCGAGGGTTACCTGATCGGCGGCGATGCCGCCCTTGGTCTTGCGGCGGATCTGGCGGGCGGCGGGCAGGTCGGACATCGGCGTTCTCGCTTCACTCTGGGCGGCCGGTAGGCTCGCCCCAGGATAGACCGGTTTCTTCCCTCGCGTCAGCCCCAATGCGGCGAGGACAGCCCGCCGCCTCGGCCTAGCAGCGATACGCCGTCGCCTTCACTTCCGTGACCATTCCGCCAGGCTCAACCTGTTGGAAAACAACGGTATTCGCTCCATCGCGCGCGGCCTCGTCGAGGATCCCCTTGCGGGCGTAGCTGAGCCCTTCAGTGGCCAGCACGCCATAGACGCCGGGCCGGTTGGTCAGGTCTTCGATGTATTTGCACTGGGTGACTTCGGAGGCCTGCGCGACCCGCACCGGCGCGGCAGAGGCGGCGGGGTTGGTGCAGCCGGCGGCCGCGACAACAAGGAGAAGGGCGGAAAGCGGTAAGGATTTCATCGGACTGCTCGGGTTGTTGTGGTTGGCGGAATTGTGCCTGGGCGGTCTCGGTTCGGCAAGCGTCTCGCGCCGGGTCGGCGGGGGCCGGCCGGCGGGCGTGCTGCAGCGCGGCGAAAATCTCTGAGAAATGGGCCGCAAACGGTTGGCTGGACAGGAAAAACCCAAATACCGATATGACACCGATTTCGCACCGATTTCGCACCGACGCGAGACCGCCGATCAGTAGAGGAAATAGCGCTGCGCCAGCGGCAGTTCCTTGGCCGGCGCGCAGGTCAGCAATTCGCCATCGGCGCGCACCTCATAGGTCTCGGGGTTCACCTCGATGGCCGGCGTGGCGGCGTTCAGCCGCATGTCGGCCTTGCCGATGTCGCGGGTGCCCTGCACCGCCACCACCTCCTTGGCCAGGCCGAGCCGGCCGCCGATCCCCTCGGCCGCCGCGGCCGCCGAGGTGAACAGCACCGCCGAGCGTTCCACCGAACGACCGAAGGCGCCGAACATCGGCCGGGTATAGACCGGCTGCGGCGTCGGGATCGAGGCGTTCGGATCACCCATCTGCGCCACCGCGATGGTGCCGCCGATCAGCACCATCTCGGGCTTCACGCCGAAGAAGGCGGGCGACCAGAGCACGAGATCGGCTCGCTTGCCCTCTTCGACGCTTCCGATGTGGCGCGACAGGCCATGCGCGATCGCCGGGTTGATCGTGTATTTCGCCACGTAGCGCTTCACCCGGAAATTGTCATTGTCGCCCTGTTCCTCGGGCAGGCGGCCGCGCTGGAGCTTCATCTTATGCGCGGTCTGCCAAGTGCGGATGATGACCTCGCCCACCCGGCCCATCGCCTGGCTATCGGAGGACAGCACCGAGAAGGCGCCCATGTCGTGCAGGATGTCCTCGGCGGCGATGGTCTCGCGGCGGATCCGGCTTTCGGCAAAGGCCACGTCTTCCGGGATCGCGCGGTCGAGGTGGTGGCAAACCATGAGCATGTCGAGATGCTCTTCGATCGTGTTCACCGTGTAGGGCATGGTCGGGTTGGTCGAAGACGGGATCACGTTCGGCGCCGCGACCACCTTGATGATGTCGGGCGCGTGGCCGCCGCCGGCGCCTTCGGTGTGGAAGGCGTGGATGGTGCGGCCCTTGAAGGCGGCCAGCGTGTTCTCGACGAAGCCGCTCTCGTTCAGCGTGTCGGTGTGGATCATCACCTGCACGTCCATCGCATCGGCGACGCCCAGGCAGCAGTCGATCGCGGCCGGGGTGGTGCCCCAGTCCTCGTGCAGCTTCAGGCAGGCGGCGCCGGCCTTGACCTGCTCTTCCAGCGCCTCGGGCAGCGAGGCGTTGCCCTTGCCGGCGAAGGCGAGGTTCATCGGGAAGGCGTCGGCCGCCTGCAGCATGCGGGCGAGATGCCAGGGCCCCGGCGTGCAGGTGGTGGCGAGCGTGCCGTGGGCGGGGCCGGTGCCGCCGCCGAGCATGGTGGTGATGCCGGAATGCAGCGCGTCGTCGATCTGCTGCGGGGCGATGAAATGGATATGCGCGTCCATCCCGCCGGCGGTCAGGATCTTGCCCTCGCCGGCGATGATCTCGGTGCCCGGGCCGATGATGATGTCGACCCCGGGCTGGGTATCGGGGTTGCCGGCCTTGCCGATCTTCAGGATGCGGCCGTCGCGCAGGCCCACATCGGCCTTGTAGATGCCGGTCCAGTCGAGGATCAGCGCATTGGTGATGACGGTATCGGCGGCGCCGCCCGCCCGGCTGACCTGGCTTTGCCCCATGCCGTCGCGTATCACCTTGCCGCCGCCGAACTTCACCTCTTCGCCATAGGTGGTCAGGTCGCGCTCGACCTCGACGATCAGGTCGGTGTCGGCCAGCCGCACCCGGTCCCCGGTGGTGGGGCCATACATGTCGGCATAGGCGGCGCGGGAAATGCGGGCGGGCATGCGGGGCTCCTTTCCGGGGCTCAGTTCTCTTCGGTCATGTCGGTCAGAACCTTGGTCCGCGCGGCGGTCAGATCCGCCGCGCAGTTGGCGAAGACCAACGGCGCGATCGAACCGCCGTAATATTGATAGGCCTCGGCGGTGCAGGTCTGGTCGCGGACGATGATCCAGGCGCGCTGCGCGGCTGTCAGCGCCTTTTCGGCGCCGCGCTCCGGCGCGCTCAGGCCGGCGTCGATCGCCTGCATCGCCGCGCGGGCCTTGGCATAGGCTGCGTTCAGCCGCGCATCCGCCGCCTTGAACGCCGCCACTGCGCAATCGTCCATCGCGCGCTGGGTTGTCGCATCGGCGCAATCGAGCGCAGCCGCCAGCCGCGGCGTGAGCAGCAGCGCCGCGAGAGCCGCGGCCCTCACAGCTCCCCCATCACGGCCTGGTTGAAGCCGTAGACCCGGCGCGCGCCGCGGTAGGGCACCAGGCGGACCTCGCGGGTCTGGCCGGGTTCGAAGCGCACCGCGGTGCCGGCAGCGATGTCGAGCCGCATCCCCCGCGCCTTCGCCCGGTCGAAGGCGAGCGCGGCATTGGTCTCGGCGAAATGGTAGTGGCTGCCGACCTGCACCGGCCGGTCGCCGGTATTGGCGACCATCAGCGTGACCGGCGTGGCGCCGGCGTTCAGCTCGATCTCGCCCTGTGCCGTCAGGATCTCACCCGGAATCATCTGCGCCCCTTTCTCAATCCCTCAAGTAGTCCCGCCGGAGCCTCGGCCCCAGCCCCGCGATCAGCGGATCGGATGATGCACCGTCACCAGCTTGGTGCCGTCGGGGAAGGTCGCCTCGACCTGCACGTCGTGGATCATCTCGGGCACGCCGTCCATGCATTGCGCCGCGGTCACCACATGGGCGCCGGCCTCCATCAGCTCGGCCACCGGACGGCCGTCACGCGCGCCTTCGACGACGAAATCGGTGATCAGCGCCACCGCCTCGGGGTGGTTCAGCTTCACCCCCCGCGCCAGCCGGCCGCGCGCCACCATGGCGGCGAGGCTGACCAAGAGCTTGTCCTTTTCCCGCGGCGTCAGGTTCATGCGTGCCTCATATCTGCCAGACCCGGGGCAAGGGCGCCCCCCTCAGCGCATTCAGTACCGCCGCGAGCGCCCGTTTCAAGGCCAGCGGCTCGGCCGCCAGCGCCCGCAGCACCAGCTTGCCGTCCCAGGCCGAGGCGGCGGCCTCGACCCCCGCAAGCCCGGCCAGCAGCCGGCGCAGCGGGGCCAGCGCGTCCTCGGCGCCCGGCGCGATCAG
>JAKAJW010000032.1 GCA_021813645.1 Pseudomonadota bacterium
TGCCTCTTCGCCGTGGCGCTGACCGTGCTGCCGGCCGAGCGGGTCGGCTATTCGCTGCTCGGCTCGCTGGTGCTCAATCTGGTGATCGCCATCAACCACCGCCGCGACCGCTACATCGTCGCCTGAGGCCCGGGCCGCTGCGGTCGCCCGCAGCGGTGCAACGTCGGTGCCAAATCGGTGCGAAATCGGTGTAAAATCGGTATTGCATTTTTCCAGTCGCCAGAAGCCCTTAGCCGGCGCCAGCCGGAAATTTCCGCCGCGTTGCAGCATGGCCGCCCGCGATCGCCTCTGGCCTTTCCGCCCCGGCTCGGCTATCGCCTCGCCCCAAACCCTTCGAGAGGCCCCAATGGACCTGCGCAATATCGCCATCATCGCCCATGTCGACCACGGCAAGACCACCCTGGTGGACGAGCTGCTGAAACAGTCGGGCGCTTTCCGGGAAAACCAGGCCGTGGCCGAAAGGGCCATGGATTCCAACGACATCGAGCGCGAGCGCGGGATCACCATCCTGGCCAAATGCACCTCGGTGGAATGGAAGGGCGCCCGGATCAACATCGTCGACACCCCCGGCCACGCCGATTTCGGCGGCGAGGTGGAGCGCATCCTGTCGATGGTCGACGGCGTGTGCCTGCTGGTGGACGCCGCCGAAGGCCCGATGCCGCAGACCAAGTTCGTCACCTCCAAGGCGCTCGCCCTCGGCCTGCGCCCGATCGTCGTGTTGAACAAGGTCGACAAGCCCGACGCCGAACCCGACCGCGCCCTGAACGAGGTCTTCGACCTCTTCGCCAACCTCGGCGCCAACGACGAACAGCTTGATTTCCCTCACCTTTATGCCTCCGGCCGCTCCGGCTGGGCGGATACGGAACTGGACGGGCCGCGCCAGGATCTCTCGGCCCTTTTCGATCTCATCGTTCGCCATGTCCCGGCCCCGGCGCAGATCGCGCGCCGGGCCGAGCCGTTCCGGATGCTCGCCACCACGCTCTCCGCCGATCCGTTCATCGGCCGCATCCTCACCGGCCGGGTCGAATCCGGCACCCTGAAGACCGGCGAAACGATCAAGGCGCTGTCGCGCACCGGCGAGCGGCTGGAGCAGTTCCGCGTTTCCAAGATCCTCGCCTTCCGCGGCCTGTCGCAGGCGCCGATCGACGTGGCCGAGGCCGGCGATATCGTCACCCTCGCCGGGATGTCCAAGGCGACCGTGGCCGACACGCTCTGCGCGCTGGAAGTCGATACAGCACTTCCCGCCCAACCGATTGATCCGCCGACGATTTCAGTCACCTTCGGGATCAACGATTCGCCGCTCGCCGGGCGCGACGGCAGCAAGGTCCAGTCGCGCGTGATCCGCGAACGGCTGATGAAGGAAGCCGAGCTGAACGTGGCGATCCGGGTCGCCGACACGCCTTCCGGCGACGCCTTCGAAGTCTCCGGCCGCGGCGAGCTGCAGATGGGCGTGCTGATCGAGAACATGCGCCGCGAGGGCTTCGAACTGTCGATCTCGCGGCCCCGCGTGATCTTCCGCGAGGAAGACGGCCAGCGGATGGAGCCGATCGAAGAGGTCATCATCGACGTCGACGACGAATACACCGGCGCCGTGATCGACAAGCTGACCGGCCAGCGCAAGGGCGACCTCGTCGAGATGAAGCCGGCCGGTGTCGGCAAGACCCGGATCGTCGCCCATGTCCCGTCGCGCGGTCTGATCGGCTATCACGGCGAGTTCCTCACCGACACCCGCGGCACCGGCGTGTTGAACCGCATCTTCCACGCCTGGGCGCCCTACAAGGGTTCGATCCAGGGCCGGCGCGTCGGCGTGCTGATCTCGATGGAGAACGGCACCTCGGTCGCCTATGCGCTGTGGAACCTCGAGGAGCGCGGCCGGCTGTTCATCGGCCCGCAAGAGGCGGTCTATGAGGGCATGATCATCGGCGAACACAGCCGCGACAACGACTTGGAGGTCAATCCTCTGAAGGGCAAGAAGCTCACCAACATCCGTGCCTCGGGCACGGACGAGGCGGTGCGGCTGACGCCGCCGGTGCGGATGAGCCTGGAAGAGGCGATCGCCTATATCGACGACGACGAGCTGGTCGAGGTGACGCCGAAGATCGTCCGGATGCGCAAGCGCCACCTCGATCCGCACGAGCGCAAGCGCCAGGCTCGGTCGGGCGACTAGGTTCAGGCCGCCTTCGCCGCCGGTTCGGCGGCGAAGGGCTCCACCCGCACGCGATCGCCTTCGAAGCTGCAGAACGAGCCCTGCGGGATCGGCTCCCAGCCGCATTCGCCGGTTTCGAGCGGCTCCGACACAACCGCCATGCCCTGCCGCGTCGGGCTCCAGCGGTGATAGAGCGTCGGGGCCTGGTCGTCGGTCGCGTAGCGCACCGCAAAGAGCCGCCGGCCATCGGAAAACGCCGCCGTGAGCCGCATATGCGGCGCCTCGCCCTTGGCCCGGCTCAGCGCTTCGAACCGCGCCACCGCACGCGCCAGCGCCCCTTTCGGATCGGCGTCGAGCCCCTCACCGAGCGCCACCAGGAACAGCGCCTCGCTGTCGGTGGCGCCGCGGCGATGCGGATAAAGCGCCTCTGGCACCATCATGTCGGCATCGCGCCGGAACCGGTCGTAGCCGCCGATCTGGCCATTGTGCATGAAGCACCAGCGGCCGACCGCGAAGGGGTGGCAGTTGTTGCGGCTGGTTGCGGTGCCGGTCGAGGCGCGGACATGGGCCAGGAACAGGCCCGATCGGACCTGGGCCGTCAGGCTGCGCAGGTTTGGGTCCGACCAGGCCGGATAGACGTCGCGGTAGAGCCCGGGCTCGTCTCGCTCGCCATACCAGGCGATGCCGAAGCCGTCGGCATTGATCGCCGTCTTGCTTTCGATCGCGTCATGGCTCTGGGCGATCAGCGAATGACCGGGGCGGCTGACGATCTCTTCCAGGAAGATCGGCGCGCCGGTATAGGCCGCCCACCGGCACATTCACTGGCCCCGGTTGTGGGTGCGGGCATAGAGCGCGGCCACCGTCCGGCTCGCCGTGGTCTTGAAGCAGAACGGCAGCACAGCATGGACCAGCGCCGCGCTGGCGGCCCCGAACAGTGCCAGCGAGAACCGGCCGGCAAAGGCGGCGTGTTCCACATAGCTTTCGTTCACCGAGCGCGGATGTTCCAGAAAGAGCTTGGTCAGCATGGGTTTCCTCGTTTCGCCGGCCGAAGCCGGGGCCGGTTCAACGCGAGTATAGCCCAGCCGGCATGGGATGGGTTCACAAATTCCACACAATTTTCGCTGGCTCGGTGGAGAATATCTCCGTAACTAAGCCAATATGGAGAAATTCGACAGCCAGGACCGCAAGATTCTCGCCATCCTGCAACGCGAAGCCGATATCGCGTTGGAGGAGATCGGCGCCCGCGTCGGCCTGTCGCGCAACGCGGTGTGGCGCCGTATCAAGGCGCTGGAGGTGGCCGGCGTCATCCGTGCCCGCGTCGCGCTGCTGGCGCCAGAGGCCCTGGGCCTCGGCCTGACCGTCTTCATGCTGATCCGCACCGACCGCCACGCGCCCGACTGGCTCGAACAATTCGCCCGCGCGACGCGGGATATGCCGGAAATCCTCGGCGCCTATCGGATGACGGGCGACCTGGACTATTTGATCCGGGCTCGGGTGGCCGACATGAAAGGATACGACCGGCTCTATCAGGCGCTCGTCAGCCGGGTCGAACTGGCCGATGTCTCGGCGAGCTTCGTCATGGAAGAGCTGAAGGAAACCACCGAGCTGCCGCTTTGAGCAGCCCGCGGGCCGGGCTATGCTCGCGGCCAGGGAGGGCGCCATGCAACGCGTGACGATCAGCATCGACGACGAACTTCTCGGCCATCTCGACGCGCTCTGCGCCCGCCGCGGCTACCAGAGCCGGTCGGAGGCGCTGCGCGACATGCTGCGGGACAGCGCCAGCCAGGATCGGGCGGAAACGCCGGAAACGCCCTGCCTCGGCGTGTTCAGCTACGTCTTCGACTTCGCCACCCGCGACCTGGCCCAGCGGCTTGCACGGATGCAGGCGGAGCATCACGACCTGGTGCTGGCGGCCAGCCGTCTGCCGCTCGACCATGCGACCAGCCTCGAGGTGCTGACGTTGCGCGGCACTTCCGCGGCGCTACGCGCCTTCGCCGACGCGGTGGCGACCCAACGCGGCATCCGCCACGCCCATCTGCAGACCGTGCCGGTGACGGTCTCGGGTGGTCCGCATCGCCACGCCGCCGGCGCCCCGCCGCACGAACACCTGAGCGCCTAACCGCCTTTGGTCGCGTCGAAGTCGTAAAGCCAGTCGAACCGGCTCAGCGCCAGCCCGGGCGCGAGCATCCCGCCGAGCCGCAGTCCGAGATGGCCGACCAGCTTGGCCGGCCCTCGCAGGTGATAGTTCCGCGCATTGGCATTCGCCGCGGCGACGATCTTGGTCACCCTGCCCTGGCGGGCCTGCTGAAAGGCGGCGAAACCGGCGGCCGGGCTGTCATGCGCGGCCAGCGCGGCGGCCAGAACCCAGGCGTCCTCCAACGCCATATTGGCACCCTGCGCCAAGAACGGCAGCGTCGGATGAGCGGCATCCCCCAGGATCGCCGCCCCGTGGCCGGACCAGCGCGCCGCGACCGGATGGCGGAAGAGGCCCCAGAGGTGGACCTTCTCCACCTGTTCGAGCCAGCCGGCGACCGGCGCGGCGAAGTTCTCGAAGGCCAGGCGCAGCGCCAGCGGATCGTCCTCCGCGGTCCAGCTTTCCTCGGCCCAGCGGTGGCGTTCCTCGACGGCGACGATGTTGCGAAGGGTGCCGCCGCGGAGCGGATAGCTGACCAGATGCCGGCCGGGCCCCATGAAGACCTGGGCCACCGGCGCGGCGCCGGGTTCCGCCGGGATCAGTGCCCGCCAGGCCACCTGATGGGTGAAAAACGGTGAGATCGGAA
>JAKAJW010000233.1 GCA_021813645.1 Pseudomonadota bacterium
GTCACCATGGCAACGCCGGCCGAAGGCCCGTCCTTCGGGGTCGCCCCCTCCGGCACGTGGACGTGGATGTCCACCGTCTCGAACTTCGGCGGCTTGATCCCGAGCTCGGGCGCGATCGAGCGCACGAAGGACGAGGCGGCGTCGATCGATTCCTTCATCACCTCGCCGAGCTTGCCGGTTGTCTTCATCCGCCCCTTGCCGGGCAGCTTCAGCGCCTCGATCGAGAGGAGCTCGCCGCCGACCGAAGTCCAGGCCAGACCGGTGACGACGCCGACCTGATCCTCCTTCTCGGCCAAGCCATAGCGGAACTTCTTCACGCCCAGGAATTCCTCAAGGTTTTCCGGTGTTACCGTGACGCTCTTCACCTTGCCCTTGACGATCTCGGTCACCGCCTTGCGGGCCAGCTTGGCGATCTCGCGCTCGAGGCTCCGCACCCCCGCCTCGCGGGTATAGGTGCGGATCACCTCCATCAGCGCGGCGTCGGTCAGGACGAACTCGCCCTTCTTCAGCCCATGCGCCTTGATCTGCTTGTCGAGCAGATGCTGCTTGGCGATCTCGCGCTTCTCGTCCTCGGTGTAGCCGGCAAGCGGGATGATCTCCATCCGGTCCATCAGCGGCCCGGGCATGTTGTAGCTGTTCGCCGTGGTCAGGAACATCACGTTCGAGAGGTCGTATTCCACCTCCAGGTAGTGGTCCATGAAGGTCGAGTTCTGTTCCGGGTCGAGCACCTCCAGCATCGCCGAGGCCGGGTCGCCGCGGAAATCCTGGCCCATCTTGTCGATCTCATCCAAGAGGATCAGCGGGTTGGTGGTCTTGGCCTTCTTCATCGCCTGGATGATCTTGCCCGGCATCGACCCGATATAGGTCCGCCGGTGGCCGCGGATTTCCGCCTCGTCCCGGACACCGCCGAGCGAGATGCGGATGAACTCGCGCCCGGTGGCCTTGGCGACCGACCGGCCGAGCGAGGTCTTGCCCACGCCGGGCGGCCCGACGAGGCAGAGGATCGGCCCCTTCATCTTGGTCGCCCGCGCCTGCACGGCGAGGTATTCGACGATGCGCTCCTTCACCTTCTCGAGCCCGTAGTGATCGGCGTCGAGCACGTCCTGCGCCCCGGCCAGATCCTTCTTGACGCGCGACTTCACGCCCCAGGGCAGCGACAGCATCCAGTCGAGGTAATTGCGCACCACGGTGGCTTCCGCCGACATCGGCGACATCGCCTTCAGCTTCTTCACCTCGGCGTCGGCCTTGTCGCGGGCCTCCTTGGACAGCTTGACCGCCTTGATCCGCTCTTCCAGCTCGGCGACCTCGCCACCGTCCTCGCCCTCGCCGCCCAGCTCCTTCTGAATGGCCTTCATCTGCTCATTCAGGTAATATTCGCGCTGGGTGCGCTCCATCTGCGTCTTGACGCGGGACTTGATCTTCTTCTCGACCTGCAGAACGCTCATCTCGCCCTGCATCTGGCCGTAGACCTTCTCCAGCCGCTCGGCCACGTCGAGCGTCTCGAGCAGTTCCTGCTTCTGGGCCACGTCGATGCCGAGATGCCCCGCCACCAGATCGGCGAGCTTGGCCGGGTCCTTGGTCTCCGAGACCGCCGACAGGGCTTCCTCGGGGATGTTCTTTTTCACCTTCGCATAGCGTTCGAATTCCTCGCCGACCGAACGCACCAGCGCAGTGACCGCGGACCGGTCGCCAGGCTGCTCCTGCATCAGTTCGGCGCGCGCCTCGAAGAAGGAGTCGTTTTCCAGATAGGCGGTGATCTTGACCCGCGCGCGGCCCTCGACCAGCACTTTCACCGTGCCGTCGGGCAGCTTCAGAAGCTGCAGGACATTGGCCAGAACGCCGGTCTTGTAGATGCCTTCCGGCGCCGGATCGTCGATCGAAGGGTCGATCTGGCTCGACAAGAGAATCTGCTTGTCGTCCTTCATCACCTCTTCCAAGGCCCGCACCGACTTCTCGCGGCCGACGAACAGCGGCACGATCATATGCGGGAAGACGACGATGTCGCGCAGCGGCAAAACCGGGTAGCTGGGAGCAAGTGTCTCTAACATGCGCGTTCCTTTCTCAGGCTGAGGGCCTTCGCCCCGACGATCGGCGGCATTCTGCCCTCCCCTCTCGGACACAATATCTGGGGTAACTTGCTCGGGCTTTCAACCACACCCGTTCACGGCCTTGTCATAGAATGCCCTGTGCCCCGGCTCCGGGCAAGCCCGAAGCCCCGCGCCCCGGGGCGGGCCCGCGCGGTCAGATCAGCCCGGCGCCCACCGCCAGCGATACGGCATGGCTGCCGTTGCGGGCGCCGAGCTTGGCGCGGGCGTTCTTGAGCCGCTGCTTGATCGCGCCCTCGGTGACGCCGAGATCGCCGGCGATCTCGCGCAGCTTCATGCCGTCCTTGACCATGCGCAGCGCCTCCAGCTCGGCGCGGGTCAGATTGGCCGGCGGCGCCAGCTCCGCATGGCGCTGGCCGAGCTTCGCCGCCAGCAGCGCCAATTCCGCATCGGTGAACTCGCGATCGTCGCGCGCGAACAGGCCGAAGCTGCGCTGGGTGTCGCGCACGCCCCCGGTGATCGCGGCGACCGCGCCGAAGACCAGCCCGAAATCCTGCGCCTGCGTCAGCACCCGGCGCGGATCCGGCGCGCCGAGTTCGCTCCAGCGGATCGCGCCGCTGTGGTCATAGGCCCAACGCACCGCCGGATCGTCGAGCATCAGGCCCAGCCGGCTATACAGCTCGACCCAGGCCGCCGGCATCGCCAATTCTTCCGCCAACGGGAAGGCGAAGCCGACGCGAATCGCGACGTAATAGCCCACCGGCGCCAGCTCGCGGAATTCCACTTCCTCCGGCATGGGAACCCCGCTGCGCATTCCGGCAACCTTCCCACGATTTTGTTGTTCGGTTGCCTCTGTCATCTGGCTCCTTCCCGTGCCATGCGTCAAAGGTATGTCATGGAAAAGTGTGTGGCGGAAGGTATCCCTAGGGACATGTTCGACGGTCAGGCCAAGATTGGGGAAATCCTCGGCAGGCTCCGCAGCGCCAACGCTTCTGGCTTCGCGATCGGTCTGCACCTGCAATTCGCCGCCCCGCGGTATCTGTTCCAGGCCTACGCGCCGGACTGGACCGAATTCTACAGCCGCAACGGCTACTTGCTGCGCGACCCGGTGGTGCGCTGGTCGGTCGCGAACGTCGGCGCCATCCGCTGGAGCGATCTGGAACGCCCCACCGACGATCCGGTGATGCCCGCCGCGGCGGCGCATGGCCTGCGCTACGGCTTCGCCTTGTCGATCATGCTGGACGGGTCGCACAGCGTCGGCGCCTTCGCGCGGCCCGACCGCGAGGCGAACGAGGAGGAGATCGAGGCCGCCAAGCGGGATCTGGCCGAGCTGCATCGCCTGACCGCGGGCCTGACCCAGCTCACCCCCGGCCTGCATGCCGCCCTGAAGCGGCTGTCGATCGATCTCACCCGGCGCTAGGCGTCAGAGCGGCTCGATATCGCCGGCCGCTCGCTGCGCCTCGAACGCAGCCACGAAGTCGTCCAGCTGCCCCGCCGCGATGGCGCCGCGCAGCCCGGCCATCAACTCCTGGAAATAGTGCAGGTTGTGCCAGGTCATCAGCATCGACGAGATGATCTCGCCGGCACGGAAGACATGATGCAGATAGGCCCGGCTGTAGCTGCGGCAGGCCGGGCAGCTGCACTCGGCGTCCAACGGCCGCGGATCTTCTTGGTGGCGGGCGTTCTTGATATTGACCACGCCGCGCCGGGTGAAGGCCTGGCCTGTCCGGCCGGATCGCGACGGCAGCACGCAATCCATCATGTCGATGCCGCGCACCACCGCGCCCACGATGTCGTCCGGCTTGCCGACCCCCATCAGATAGCGCGGCTTGTCCTCGGGCAGCATCCCCGGCGCGTAATCGAGCACGCCGAACATCGCCTCCTGCCCCTCGCCCACCGCGAGCCCGCCCACCGCATAGCCATCGAAGCCGATCGCGGTCAGCGCCGCGGCGCTCTCCTCGCGCAGCTCGCGCGTCACGCCGCCCTGCTGGATGCCGAACAGCGCATGCCCCGGCCGGTCGCCGAAGGCGTCGCGCGACCGCTCGGCCCAACGCATCGACAGCCGCATCGACTTGGCCACCGCTTCTTCCGTCGCCGGCAGCGCGGGGCATTCGTCGAAGCACATCACGATATCGGAGCCAAGCAGCCGCTGGATCTCCATGCTGCGCTCCGGGCTCAGCACGTGTTCCGAGCCGTCGATATGCGACTTGAACCGCACCCCGTCCTCGGTGAGCTTGCGCAGCGCCGCGAGGCTCATCACCTGAAAGCCGCCGGAATCGGTGAGGATCGGCCGCTCCCAGTTCATGAAGCGATGCAAGCCCCCGAGCCGCGCCACCCGCTCGGCGCCGGGGCGCAGCATCAGGTGGTAGGTATTGCCCAGGAGAATATCCGCCCCGGTCGCCCGCACGCTCTCCGGCAGCATGGCCTTCACCGTGCCGGCGGTGCCCACCGGCATGAAGGCCGGGGTGCGAATCTCGCCGCGCGGGGTTTCGATCACCCCGCTGCGGGCCCGCCCGTCGCGGGCGGTCAGTTGGAAGGAAAAGCGTTCTGTCATGGCCGGCTCATAGCGCCGGCCCGCCGGCGACGCCAGAGCCTTGGCCGTAAGCCCCCGCACAGGCGCCGAAACGGCCGACGTTCGCGACCGCTGGACCCGCATGCGGAATTCCCTATATATTCGCTCAACAACCCGCGCGAGGACTCATGACCGCCCAGCCGCAAGAGCAGATCGAGGGCACGCCCCTCATCAAGCCGTCAACCACCGAGCATCCGCTCTACGACGCCGTGGTGGGCGCTTGCCGGACGGTCTTCGACCCGGAAATCCCCGTGAACATCTTCGACCTCGGCCTGGTCTATTCGATCGCCATCTCGGAGGAGA
>JAKAJW010000022.1 GCA_021813645.1 Pseudomonadota bacterium
TCGCTCCGCAGGACCGCTGCATCCGGGTCAGCTGCGGCACCGAGCCCATGCTCGAGGCCTTTGCCGAAGCCCTGCCGGGGGCCCTGGCCGAAGCGGAACAGGCCCCATAAGAGATTACATTTATTCGCTAATTCCCGCCCAGGCTCAGTCCGCCAGCGCCGCCGCGGCGGCCTCCAGCGCGCCCGCGCCATGCGGGATGCCAAGCGCCTTCAGGCCGGTCTCCATCACCGCCAGCACGCCGAGCGTCATATGTGCGTTGACATGGCCCATATGGGCGACGCGCAGGAAGCCGTGGTAGGCCGGGTCGGCCGGTTCCGCCATGCCGAGGCCGATGCCGAGGGTCACGCCGGCCTCGGTGTCGCACCAGCGCCGCAGCGCCGTGCCATGCGGCGCACCGATCCGGGCGGCGGTGACGGAATGGCCGCGATGCACCGAATCGGCAACGTTGAGGGCGATTTCAGGATTGCCGGCGCCCCAAGCATCGAATGCCGCCCAGACCGCCCGCGCCAGGCGGGAATGCCGCGCCCAGACGGTCGGCAGACCCTCTTCGCGCAGCAGCATCGTAAGCGCCTCGGCAAGGCCGAAGAGATGGTGGGTGGGCGCGGTTCCGCAGAAATGTTGGTAATATTCCTGAGGCTTGGCGCGCGGCTCCCAGTCCCAATAGGGGGTCCGCAGGTCGCTGTTCTGGCAGCGGTCCAGCGCCTTGTCGGAGAACCAGACGAAGCCGAGGCCGGGCGGCGTCATCAGGCCTTTCTGGCTGGCGGAAACCAGCACGTCGATGCCGGCGGCATCCATATGCAGCTCGTCGCAGCCGAGCGAGGCGATCGCATCGACCGCCAACAGCGCCGGATGGCCGAGGGCGTCGAGCAGGCGCCGCACCGCGGCCGGATCGTTCTTCACCGAACTGGCGGTATCGACATGGGTCATCAGCACCGCCTTGATGCGGTGCTCGCGGTCCGCCATCAGCGCCGCTTCGACCCGGTCCAGCGCGATGGGGCTGGACTTGCCGAAGTCGACCAGCTCGGCCTCGACGCCCATCCGCCGCGCCGAATCCGCCCAGCCATGGCCAAAGCGGCCGGTCGCGAGCACCAGGGCTTTTTCGTTGCGCGAGAAGAGGTTGGCATTCGCTGCCTCCCAGGCGCCATGGCCGTTTGCGATATAGATCGCCACATTGGCCGCAGTGCCGGCGACGGCCTTGAGGTCCTGCACGATCTGGCGGGTCAGGTCGTGCAGCGGGCCTTCGTAGATATTGGGCGAGGCGCGGTGCATCGCCGCCAGCACGCGGTCGGGCATCACCGAGGGGCCGGGAATGGCAAGATAGGGGCGACCGTGGGCTAGGCTCATCTCGGGCTCCATCGCGGGGATGGCGAAGAGCTAGACCGCGCGGCGGGGGGCGTCAATCGCGCCGGCGCAGAAGTTAAGCCAAGCCTAACGCGGCGTGCCGCCGCAGCGGCCGGCGCCGGGATGCGACCGCGCGTCGACGGGGCAAGACCTTGGCCGGACAAGAAAATCCCCACACCGATTTGGCACCGATTTTGCACCGATTTCACACCGACGTTTGACCGCATTCGCCCGCCGCCGTCGCCCCGCCGCCACGCGCCGGAAAGCGGGACGGCGGCCGACTGCCCAGCTAGCGGGCAGATCGCGCGAAAACCGGGCGGGTTCAGCGCCGCGTCGCGCCGGAGCGCGGGGCGGCCGTGGCGGCCTGGGCGCCTTGCGGAAGCAGCCGCCAGGCCCGGCCCTGGCGCAGCCAGGCGCCGAGCCCGGATCGCAGCGGCCGCGCCGGAATGCGGCCGGGCTGGCCCCCGGAGCGTTCGAGATGGCGCAGAAGCAGGGTGGTCCAGCCCGGCGCGGGTATGCTGGCCGGGGCCGGGACCAGGAGCCATTCGCCGCTCGCCTCGGCGAGGCCCCGGGCGAGCGCCTCGGCGCGGCGCGCGGGCCCCGGCAGGATGACGGCGCCGGCCGCTTCGGCGATCTCCAGCGTCGCATCGGTCGAGCCTTGATCGACCAGGATCAGTTCGCGGATCAGCCCTTCGGCCAGCCCTTCGCCAAGCGCGTCAAGCTGAAAGGGCAGCACCGGGGCGGCGTTGCGAACCACCATCACCACGGACACAGGCGCACGCATCGATCTCTCCTGTTCCCCTGCGGCGCTGATCCTATATCTGTGGGACGACCCATGGGGAGTGAAAAATGGCCGCAGCCGACGACCGCCGCATCTACCGCATCACCGGCCCGGACCGGATCAGCTTTCTGCAGGGCCTGGTGTCGAACGACGTGCGACGGCTTGCCGAGGGGCCGGTCTATGCCGCGCTGCTGACGCCGCAGGGCAAGTATCTCGCCGATTTCCTGCTGGTTCCGGCCGGCGAGGCGATCCTGCTCGACGTCAAGGCGGAGCTGGCCGAGGCGTTGGCGCGACGGCTGGCGATGTACCGGCTGCGCGCCGATGTGCAGATCGCGCCGACCGAATTGAAGCTGCGGCGTGGGCTCGGCGCGCCGCCGGCCGGCGCGGTGACCGATCCGCGCCATCCCGCGCTCGGCTGGCGGCTCTACACCGAAACGCCGGAGACGGTGCCGGCGGAGCCGGTCGACTGGGATGCGATCCGGGTCGAGCATGCGATCCCGGAAAGCGGCATCGAGCTGATCCCCGACGAAAGCTACATCCTCGAGGCCGGCTTCGAGCGGCTCAACGGCGTCGATTTCCGCAAGGGCTGCTACGTCGGCCAGGAGGTGACGGCGCGGATGAAGCACAAGACCGAGCTGCGCAAGGGCCTGGCCCAGGTCCGGGTGGAGGGCGCGGCGCCGCCAGGCACGCCGATCCTGGCCGGCGAGAAAGAGGCCGGCGTGCTGTTCACCCAGGCCGGCGGCCGCGGCCTGGCCCATCTGCGCTTCGACCGGGCGCAGGGCGAGATGCAGGCCGGGGCGGCCAAGGTGGCGCTGGCCTGAAGCCGCGGCTCTGAGGCGCGGGCGGGCCGCTCAATCGAGCGGCGCATCGGCCAGGATGATCGCCGGGGCAAGCCCGGCCTTGGCCATCAGCGCGGCCGAGGCCGCGTTCCAGGCCCAGTAGGTGGTGGCCCAGACCGTCGCGCCCTCGGCCCGAAACCGATCCTGGGCGGCGGCGAGCAGCGCAGAAGCGATGCCCTGCCGGCGGAGGTCGGCGCGGGTGGCGATGTGATGCACGAATCCCCGCCGGCGGCCGCAGCGGAAGGCATCGGCCTCGATCACCTGAAGCTCGGCCAGAACGTAGCCGGCTGGACCCCTGGCATCTTCCGCCAACAGGCAGAACCAGCCAGGCCGGGCGAGGATTTCCGCCAGCTCTGCCTGGCGTTCGGCCGGCCCGCCGGCTTCGTGGAACACATCGGGCCGGCAGCTCGCGTGGATGTGATGGAGGGGCTCCACCAGCGGCAGGAGCAGCCCGGCCTCGCCGGGGGCGAGCGGTCGCAAGGCGATCGGCGGAGGGGAGGCGGCTGGGGCTTCTGGCATGCAGTTATTTCCTGGCAAATCCTTGATGGCACAAGGCTCGACGCTATATATGGGCGATCCCAGCGAGGTCTGTCGACGAACTGGTGTGGGTCCGGCGGCATGCCATGCTCGGAATGCATAGCTGACATTCCTTCCTGGGTATACCGAATCGGGCCGAAACCGCGATAGTCGCCGCACACCGGGATGGGCAAGACCAATAAAAAAAGGATGACATGATGTTCGATCTCGTTGACGGCACCGCGTTCAACCATGAGCAAGGCCAGCGCGCGCGAAAGCTCTTCGCGGCGGTGGTTCTGGCGGCGTTGGACGATGCGATCGCTGACGACAAGAAATACGGCAACGGGCCGGAGCAGATCGCGCGTTGGGCGCGGTCGCGCGATGGGCGCGAGGTGCTTTCCTGCGCCGGCATCGACCCGAACGAGCGTGTGGTGAAGGGGCTGATGGAATTCGTCGCCAAGGGCGTGCGGACCTCGGTCGCCCTGTCGCGCGAGGAAAGCGAGCGCCGCCACGCGCTGGAGCTGGACCAGGAAGCGGCCTGAGCGACATCGGGCCGCAGCGCAGAACGCGCCCCGCGGGGCGCGTTTTGCATTTGCGGGGCACCCTGGCCAGCGCCGCGGCGGTCGCCGCCCCGGACGGCCTGCGGTTCGCGCGGGGCGTCGTGCCAACTAGGCGGCGGCGAAACCGGGGAGAAGGCGGGCATGGCGCGGGCGGTGATGATCCAGGGCACCGGCTCGGATGTCGGCAAGTCGGTCGTGGTGGCCGGGGTGGCGCGGGCCTTTGCGGCGCGCGGGCTGCGGGTGGCGCCGTTCAAGCCGCAGAACATGTCGAACAATGCCGCGGTGACCGCCGAGGGCGGCGAGATCGGCCGGGCCCAAGCCCTGCAGGCGCGGGCGGCGGGGCTGGCGCCCTCGGTGCATATGAACCCGGTGCTGCTGAAGCCCGAAAGCGACCGGACGGCCCAGGTGATCGTCCAGGGCCGCCGCGTCGGCACGCTCAGGGCGGCCGACTGGATGGGCCGCAAGCCCGACCTTATGCCGCAGGTGCGCGAGAGCTTTGCCAAGGTCGCGGCCGGGGCCGATCTGGTGCTGGTCGAGGGCGCCGGCAGCCCGGCCGAGGTGAACCTGCGGGCGGGCGACATCGCCAACATGGGCTTTGCCACGGCCGCCGGAGTGCCGGTGGTGCTGCTCGGCGACATCGACCGCGGCGGGGTGATCGCCCAGCTGGTCGGCACCCATGCCGTGCTCGCTCCGGCCGACCGCGCCATGATCCGCGGCTTCGCGGTGAACAAGTTTCGCGGCGCGCCGGAGCTGTTCGCCGCCGGCATGGCGGAAATCGCCGCCCGCACCGGCTGGGCCGGGCTCGGGCTGATCCCCTGGTTCGCCGAGGCCTGGAAGCTGCCGGCCGAGGACGCGGTGGATCTGCAGCGCCGGCCCGCGGA
>JAKAJW010000013.1 GCA_021813645.1 Pseudomonadota bacterium
GCACCGGGCTGGTCATCCGCCGCACCAGCGCGGCGCTCAGCGAGGCCAGGGTGACGACGCCGACCACCGTGATGACCCCGGTGGGCAGGCCCGGCCAGCTGAGCCCGAACAGGCCGCGCAGGAACAGGATGTGCTGGGCGAAGCCGAACACCACCACCGCCAGGCCGAGGTGGAAGACGTAGCCATTGATGAAGGTGAAGCGCGAGGTCAGCCCGATCTCCTTCGGCACCCAGAGATGGCGGATGAAGGCGGAGACGGCGTTGCCGAAGTCGCCGGGCGCGCCGGCGCGGCGGCGGCTGCGGTCCTTGGCCCAGGGCAGGCCGACCAGCGACACCAGCCGCCACAGCACGCCCAGGCAGAACACGGCGAGGGCCAGGGTGATGGCCGGGCCGCGAGCGAAATCGAGCAGGCTCATTCGGTCTTCTCCTGTGCTTTCTTCTGCGCGGCGGCCTGTTCGGCGAGCGCCGCCTGGCGCCGCTTGCGGGCCAGGGCGACGCTGGCCGCCCCCGCGGCCACGCCGGCGAGCGCCGCGCCGCCGATCAGCGTGCGGTTGCCCATGACGGCGGCCGAGAGCGGCTTGTAGAAGCTGCCGCGGTCCCAGAAGCCGGGCTCGGAGCAGCCCAGGCAGCCGTGGCCGGACTGGATCGGGAAGGAGACGCCGCCGTTCCATTTGGTGGTGGCGCAGGCGTTGTAGGTGACCGGGCCCTTGCAGCCAAGCTCGTAGAGGCACCAACCGGCGCGGGCGCCCTCGTCGTCGAAGCTCTTGGCGAACTGGCCCTTGTCGTAGAACGGCCGGCGGTAGCAGCGGTCGTGGATGGTGTCGCCGAAGAAGCTCTTCGGGCGGTGCAGGTGGTCGAGCTCGGGCAATTTGCCGAAGGTGACGAAATAGGCCACGGTGGCGGCGATCGCCTCGGGGATCGGCGGGCAGCCGGGGATGTTCACCACCGGCTTGTCGGTCACGATCTCGGAGACCGGCACCGCGCCAGTGGGGTTCGGCTTGGCATAGGGGATGCCGCCGAAAGCGGCGCAGGTGCCGACCGAGAGCACGGCGGCGGCATCGGCGGCGACTTCTTTCAGCGTCTCGAGGTTGGTCTTGCCGTGGTTGGTGGAATAGATGCCGTTCGCCCCGGTGGAGACCGAGCCGTCCACCACCAGCACGAACTTGCCCTTGTTGGCTTCGCGCGCGGCCTGCATCGCCGCCTCGGCGGCGTCGCCCGAGGCCGCCATCAGCGTCTCGTGGTAGTCGAGCGAGATCAGGTTGAAGATCATGTCTTCCAGCGTCGGGCTGAAGGACCGGGTGAGCGACTCGGTGCAGCCGGTGCATTCCTGGAACGACAGCCAGATCACCGATTGCCGCTTGGTGTTGGCCAGCGCCTCGGCCATGGCGCGCGAGGCCATTGGCGGCAGGGCCAACACCGAAGCGAGATAGGCGGTGTATTTCAATAGGCTTCGGCGCGAGATGCCTTGAGCGGCTAGCGCTGCGCCAATGGTGCCGGGATCAGACATGCCTCGCCTCCTCTGCCTTGTCCTGAAGCTCTGCCGTCAGCCGCGCCGCCGCCAGGCCGATATCGTCGGGATGGCTGGCGAGCAGGTCGGGCAACGGGGTGATTTCGATCGATTCGGCGGCGACCTGATCGCCGACGCCCATGTGGCGCAGCCACCAGACACCGGCATAGGCGGTCTCCCACAGCTCGCTCTGGCCGGCGATCTCGAGGCGGGCCGAGACCTCGCCGCGGCCGAGCGCTTCCTCCAGCTCGGCCCGGTCGGCGGCGGTCAGCGGCAGGCTGCGCAGGTCGATCGCGTCGCGCGTGCCTTTGGCGTGCAGCGTGGCGAGCGCCTCGGCGATCTGGCGCAGCAGGCTGTCGGCCAGGCCGGTGCGGGGGCTCTCAGCGGTCATGCGGCCAGTCCTCCAGCAGGGTCAGGATGGTCTCGACCGCCTCGGGGATGGCGGCGGCGACGGCTGCGGTGGGCTCCAGCCCCCAGCCGGTCTCTTGCGGCTGGACGCCGATCAGCGCCCGCTCGCGCGGTAGGATGTCGGAGAGCGCGGCGGCCTGGATCAGGTCGGACAGCGCCACTTCATGAGCGGAATGCTTGATGCCGGACAGCGCCCGATCCATCTCGGTGCCGAGGAAGAGGGCGACGGTGCCGGGCGCGGCGCCGAGTTCCATCGCGTCGACCGCGATGAGCCGGGCCGCCGGGTCGATCTCGGCCAGCAGCGAAAGGCCGATGGTGCCGCCGTCGCGGATCCGCAGCCGGCCGCCGGCCCAGCCGGCCTGCGCCAGCGCGCCGACCGCCTCGGCGATATGGACGCCGATGCCGTCGTCGGTCAGAAGCCGGTTGCCGATGCCGAGGATGACCGCAGGCGGCCCACCCGTCGCGGCAGGAGATTGCGGACAGATCTCGGGCGGGGGCAGCACAGTCGACATCGCAGGCTCCTTCGGTGCCGATACCCTAGGGCGGAGCATTTCACAGTCCTTGATTTGCATCAACGCCGAGGCAGATTGTCAGGACCAATGTCTGGCCGCGAAAAAAGGGGGCGGGCGATGTGTCTGGCGGTACCGATGCGGGTCACGGCAGTGGAGGGCTTTACCGCGCATTGCGAGGCGCGCGGCATCACCCGGCAGGCCAGCCTGTTCCTGATGCAGCACGAGCCGGTGGCGGTGGGCGATCACGTTCTGGTGCAGTCCGGCCATGTCACCCAGAAGGTCAGCGCCGCGGAGGCCGAGGAGACTTGGCGGCTCTATGACGAGATGTTCGCCGCCGAGGCGCAGCGGGCGGCGGCCGGCCGGGGCTGAGGCTTGCCTGGCGGGTGGGGCTTGCTAAGCTCGGCCGGTGCCCTGGGAGGCCTGCGATGCTGCGACTTGCTTTCGTCCTTTCCGCCGGTCTGCTGGCCGGTCTGCTGGCCGGGCCGGCCGGCGCGCTGATCCCCTGCGGCGGCGATTTCGCCGGCTTCATCCGCCAGATGAAGGCGGAGGCGCTCGCCGAGGGCCAGCCGAAGGCCGCCGTCGACGCCTTCTTCGCCGGCGCGGCGGAGGATCCGGCGGTGCTGCGGGCCGACCGCGCCCAGGGCTTCTTCCGCAAGAGCTTCCTGGAGTTTTCCAAGGCGCTGATCAGCCGCCAGCGGGTGGAGACCGGCCGGCTCTATGCCAAACGCTACGCCGCTGTCTTCGCGCGGGCCGGCCGGGACTATGGCGTGCCGCCCGGAATCCTGCTGGCCTTCTGGGCCTTCGAGACCGATTTCGGTGCGGTGCAGGGCAATTTCGACACCCGCAACGCGCTGGTGACGCTGGCGCATGACTGCCGCCGGCCGCAGGTGTTTCAGCCGCAGGTACTGGCGGCGCTGACGCTTTTCGAGCGCGGCGAGTTCCCGCTCGACACCACCGGGGCCTGGGCCGGCGAGATCGGCCAGGTGCAGATGCTGCCCAAGGATATCCTGGAGCAGGGGGTGGACGGCGACGGCGACGGCAAGGTGCGGCTGAAGACATCGGCGCCGGATGCGCTGCTGTCGGCGGCGCATATGCTGCAGGGCTTCGGCTGGCAGGCGAACCAGCCCTGGATGGTCGAGATCCGGCTGCCGGAGCGATTCGACTGGGGCCAGACCGGGCTCGCCACCACGCTGCCGGTCGCGCAATGGGCGGCGATGGGGGTGCGGGCGCGGCAGGGCGCGCTGCCGGCCGGCGGGCTGGCCGCCTCGGTCCTGCTGCCGCAGGGGCGCAAGGGGCCGGCCTTCCTGGTGTTCGACAACTACCGGGTGCTGTTCCATTGGAACAAGAGCTTCGTCTATGTCACCACGGTGGCCTATTTCGCCACACTGATGGCGGGCGCGCCGCCCTATGACGCGGGCAATCCCGATCCGGCGCTGTCGGCCGAGGCGATGATGGCGCTGCAGCGCAAGCTCGAGGCGCGCGGCTATGACGTCGGCAAGGTCGACGGCATCCTGGGCTCGGCGACCCGCGAGGCGGTGCGCAAGGAGCAGGCGCGGCTTGGCTTGCCGGCCGACGGCTGGCCAACCGAGGCGCTGCTGAACCGGCTCTGAGCTGCCCTGCGGCCGCCGGCGGGGTCAGGCCACCAGCTGTTCGGCCCGCTTCAGGTCGACGGAGACGAGCTGGCTCACCCCCTGTTCCTGCATGGTGACGCCGAACAGCCGGTCCATCCGGCTCATCGTCACGGCATGGTGGGTGATGACCAGGAAGCGGGTCTCGGTCTGCCGGGTCATCTCGTCCATCATGTCGCAGAACCGGGTGACATTGGCATCGTCCAGCGGCGCGTCGACCTCGTCGAGCACGCAGATCGGCGCCGGATTGGCGAGGAAGACGGCGAAGATCAGCGCCAGCGCGGTCAGCGTCTGCTCGCCGCCGGACAAGAGCGACAGGGTGGAGAGCTTCTTGCCCGGCGGCTGGCACATGATCTCCAGCCCTGCCTCCAGCGGGTCGTCGCTTTCGACCAGCACCAGCCGGGCCTCGCCGCCGCCGAACAGGTGCTTGTAGAGCAGGGCGAAATTGCCGTTCACCTGCTCGAAGGCGGTCAGCAGGCGCTCGCGTCCCTCGCGGTTGAGCCCGGCGATGCCGGCGCGCAGCTTCTTGATCGCCTCCTCGAGGTCGGCCTTCTCGCGCACCAGGGTGTCGTGTTCCTCCTGGACTTCGCGGGCGTCCTCTTCGGCCCGCAGGTTCACCGCGCCGAGCGCCTCGCGCTGGCGCTTGAGCCGGTTCACCTCGGTATCGAGCGCCTCGGCCGAGGGGATCCGCTCCGCCGCCACCGCGAGGCTGGCGAGCAGGGCCTCGGGGCTTGCCTCGGTCTCTTCGGCGATGCGTTCGGCGGCCACCGCCACGGCCTCGCGCGCGGCATCGGCGCGGGCCTCGGCGCGGGCGCGGGCCTCGCGGGCCTCGCCGGCCAACCGCTCGGCCT
>JAKAJW010000024.1 GCA_021813645.1 Pseudomonadota bacterium
CACTGCCAGCAGCCGATTGCCCCAAGGCATAAGCCGCAGCATGGCCCCCAAGACAACAAGCATCAGCACAAGCCAGATCACCGAGGTATTGAGGCCCAGGATCTCACCTCCGCCGAGTAACCGGTAGCTGATCCCCGTCCGGTCCTTGTAGGGGATCGAGAAGGCGAAACCGCTGGTCAGCGCGATGGCGATGCCGCGGAAGATCATGAGCGTGCCCAGCGTTACGATCAATGAAGGCGTGCCGGTGCGGGTGACGAGCCAGCCATTGACGGCCCCGATCAGCCCCCCCGCCGTCAAGGCGGCAAGCGCCGCCAGCGCCGGATCGACGCGCAGCGCAAGCCAAAGATAGACCAGAGCCCCGATCCCGAAGGTCGAACCCACGGAGATATCGATCTCGCCTGAAGCGATGACGAGTGCCACCCCCAGCGTCATCAGGCCCAACGTAGCCGTGACCTGAAGGATTGTTCCGATGTTGTAGGCGTTGGCCCAGCGTCCTTCGGAACTGAGCGCGAAGACCACGACCAGGAGGACCGCGATCAGGACGATTCCGATCTCGGCATGACGACGCACGATCGGCTTGATGGCGGCAAGTGCCATGGTCAGGCCTCCGCCTTCTCGACCACTCGGCCGCCATGGCGGATCACCGCTTCCAGATCCTCGGCCGACATGCGGTCAGTGGTCGTATCCTCGATCTTCTGGCCGTTCTCCATGATGACGATCCGGTCAGCCAGCCGATGCACCTGGAAGATGTCGTGGGTGATGTAGATCACCAGCAGCCCCTGATCCCGCAGCTGCCTGGCAAGCTCGTTGACATGCTCGCGCTCTCGCACGGACAGGTGATTTGTGGGTTCGTCCATGATGACGACGCGGTTCTTGAACTCGACGGCCCGTCCGATCTTGATCGATTGCCGCTCACCGCCCGAAAGCCGCTCCACGTCGTCGTCGGCCGAGACGTTGTCGCGCAGCCCGAACTGGCGGATGACTCGGGTTGACATCTCGCGCATCCGGGCAAAATCAAGGAGGGGAATGCCGAGGATGCGACGCACCGGTTCCCGACCAAGGTAGAAGTTCCGCGCGATCGACAGGTTGTCGCAAAGCCCAACGGATTGCTGGATCGTCTCGATTCCCTGGTCGATGGCGTTCTTCGGGTGGAACGTATCCACCTTGCGCCCGTCGAAATACACTTCGCCGCTGGACGGGGCATGGATGCCGCAAAGCACCCGGATAAGCGTGGTCTTGCCGGCGCCGTTGTCTCCGACAAGACCGACCATCTCGCCGGCGTGGAAGTCGACCGAGACGTCGCGCAGCGCATGAAAGGCACCAAAATAGAGATTCAGGTTCCTGACGCTGATCAATGGGGGCTTCTGTGTCATTTCGGTCCTTCCTCCCGGTCAGACGCTTTGCCCGGCCATGCGGGCGAGTTTCTGGTTGACGACGACCGCGAAGATCAGGACGAGGCCGACGAATGTGATGAACCAGGACGACGGCGCCCCCAGGGCGATGAGTTCGTAGCGGAAGCCGGTGATGATGAAGGCGCCGAGCACCGCACCCCAGAGCGACCCGCGTCCGCCTGCCAGGAGGCAGCCGCCGATCACCGCTGCGGCGATGGATTCCAGCTCCATCAACTCGCCGATGGTCACATGGGTCTGCGGCCGGTCGGCCAGCGTCAGGATACCGGCGCAACCCGCCAGCAGGGCCGACAGGGCAAAGACCGAAACCCTCACCCGGTCGGTGCGCACACCGCGCGACAGCGCGCTTTCCGCGTTGCCGCCGGTTGCCAGCAGCCTGTTGCCGAAGCGCGTGGCATTCAGGACCAGCGTCAACACCGCAAGCGTGCCCAGCATCCAGAACACGGCGGCCTCGATCCCGAACAGCTCTCCGCCCATCAGCCGCGTCAGGCTGTGGACGCGCGCTTCTTCAGGGAAGTTGCGCACCGATCCGCCGGTCCAGACGTAGATGATCCCGCGGAAGGCGAAGAGTCCGCCCAACGTCACGATCATCGACGGCAGGCCGCCGCGCACGACGACAAGGCCCTGGATCAGGCCGCAGGCAAGAGCGATGGAAAGCGCGGCGAGCATGGCGCCCGGGACGCCGAGATCGGGTTGCAGGGTCACGAAGGCCACGCCGGTCAGGCCGTAGACCGAACCCACCGACAGATCGATTTCCTTCGACAGGATGACCAGCGCCTGTCCCATGGCGAGAAAGCCGAGGATCGACGTAAACTGGACCACATTTGCAATGGTGCGCACCGACCACCAGCCGGCGGAGTCGATCAGGGTGAAGGCGGTCAGCATTGCAGCAACCCCGATGAGGGCCCCGAAGCCCGGGCCGCGGACGAGGCGTTGTGTCGTGGTCATGAGGCCAATCGCTCCTTTGTGCGCAGAAGGAAGGTGCGGCCCGGCAAGCCGGACCGCACGGCCGCGAGGGGAAGAGCCCCCCGGAACGACCTGACCTACCACGTATTCTGGTTGTCGTATTCGGTATCGCCGAAGACACCCCGAACAAGTTTTGCCCACTGGTCGGCATTCTCGGCATTGATGACAATCGGGCCGGTCAGGATGTCCGAGTTGGGCCGGTATCCCAGCTCATGATACCAGTAGAGCCATTCCATCGGCGCATAGCCCTGGAGCCAGAAGCCTTGGCTGTTGGTGGCGAGGATATGCCCGGCGCGCACGCCCTCGATGGACACCGGCGCCTCGTCCACGGTCATCACCGTCACGCCCTCGTTGTCCACATCGGGCTTCAGGCCCATCTCGTTTGCCACGCCCCAGGCCCAGGGCGATGACCAGCCGGCTACCGTGAAGATATAGTTGGTGTCGGTGTTCGCTGACAGGAAGGACTGCAGCGTGTTTCGCGCCGTGGCAGGCTCGGCACCGATGAAGAGCTCTTGGAACTTCGCGCCCGTTGCCTCCATCGCATCCCGCATGCCGGCACAGCGTGCCTTCAGACCCTGGTGCGCCGCATCGTGGACCGCGCAGACGACGCCGGTCGGCGCCGGGATCTTCCCTGCTTCGACCTGCGCCAGCGCATACTCGCCGAGACGCTTGCCGGTCAGGTATTCGTCACCGCCGACATAGGTCAGATACGGAATGCGCTCCGCCTCGGGACGGCCGTCCGGGATATTGAAGGCGACGACCGGGATGCCCATCTCGATCGCCTTGCGCAGCGGCCCCTCGAAGGCGTCCGAGTCGACGATCGGTACCGCGATGCCATCCGGGTTTGTCGAGATGGCCTGTTCCAGCAGGCGGACGTGTTCCTGCACCGAATAGTTGTTGGTCGAGATATACTCGGTGGTGACGTCGGGATACTTCTCCTCGAACGTCTTCAGGGACTCGGTGAGCCAGCCCATGTTGGCATCGTTCGAGCCGATGTGCGACACCATCACGAAGCGGTACTTCTTATCCTGGGCCCCCGCCGCGCCAGCAAGCACGGTGCTGGCCAGAAGTGCCGCGGTCACGAGCCTTGCACTGATCCTCATTTCCTCCTCCTCCTCGAGCTGGATGGATCCGCCGTGTCTTCCAGAGCCATGCAGGTCGCATTGCAGCCGGAACACGATGGCAATGCATATTGCATCATGCGCACAACGTCAACAGAAATTGCGTCAGGCCGCAGCATGTGTGCAGTTGTTGCACCGCGGATGGTATCGTCTTTGAAGCCGCGCGGTGACCAGGATGTGCCGCGTAAAACCCTTTGACCAAGGCCTGTCCGCACTCGACTTCGTGCGTCAGGCTGCGGATCTCCAGGGCAGTGTCTCGGTGCTGTGCGGCTTCACCCCGCTCGGCACAGCGAAGGAAGCCTTGGGTCAAGTCGGTTCGGGAAAGGATTCTGGAAAGGAGAGGCCAGCATTCAGCCGACTTTGCAACGATGCCATGTGCCGCCGAGCCCTTGGCCGCCTTCAATCTTAGTCATACTTGACGGCTCGGTGCACGAATCGGGTGACGGTCGGAGACCCCTTGCCCTCGACGGACTTATCCCGCGATGTCTTTGATGGGAATGCCGAAGTGGTGAAGCCGTTCAGGACGGCGACACGGACCTGGAACTCTGCGACCTGACGGTCGAGGTCGCGGAATGACAGGCGCTGACCCCGCAGCTTGACGCAGTGCAGCTTGGCCTCGGCGCGGCTTCGGCGGTGATAGCCGTTCCATCGTCGCCAGATGGACCGCCCCACGCGCTTTGAGGTCCGAAGGATCTCGTTGCGCGCGACATCACCCGGGGTGTCCGGCTTCCACGGCTTGGCGGTCATGCAGGGCGGAATGATGGCGGCGACCGCTCGGGCGGCAATGGCGTCGTGGCACTTTCGGGTGCCGCACTGTCGCGGCTCAAAGCGATCACTGGCGCAGAGACCTATCATTTGTGGTGGGCGTCGCGCGCCCGCATTCTCTGGCTATGCGGTCAGGCGGCAGCTACCCGGAGGCCGCGTCCCGTGCAGCCGGTCTCAGCAGCGATCCCGGCATTCGGCGCTTCCTGCTGGCGGAAGGTTATCGGGACGGCCCGCGACGATGAATTCGTATTGTCGTTCGCCGTATCATCGATGGCGAACAGAAGTGGAACTTAAGACAACGAAAACAACGCGTTATGGTGGAGAAGGTCCGATGTCAGACCCAGGCTGCCCAAACTGAAGCGGCATGGTCGCGTTGCGTGGCATCGCACCGGGCAGGTCGCGGCAGAACGGTTGCAGCAGGCCGTTCAGCGGCGACCACCACATCGAGTGCCCCAGCCTGGCGCCTTGCACAGGCTGGCAGGTTCCTGCCGCAAGCTGCCGATGTGGTGCGATGGCTGCGTTCTTGTCAGGCCTGGTTCCTCGCTGGGCCCAGGTTCCTCGCTGGGCAGGGTCTCCCCCGGCAGGGTTCGCATTCCGTCGCGTGGCCAGCCAGGAGACCATTGTCGTTCTTGGTGCTGCCCTC
>JAKAJW010000456.1 GCA_021813645.1 Pseudomonadota bacterium
GGCCGGGCATCGGGGTTCCGGCGAGCCTGCCGGCCATCAGCGGCTTGCCGGGGCGCATGGCGATCTTGTAGAAGGCGCGTTCCAGCCCCATGCCCTCGGCCACCTTGCCGACCAGGTCGTGGTCGCCGACCGAGGCGCCGCCGATGGTGACGATCAGATCGGCGCCCTCGGCCAGGCGCAGCACTGCCGCCAGTTCCGCCTCGCTGTCGCGGGCGATCGGCAGCATGCGCACCTGGGCGCCTTCCGCCTCGGCCATCGCCTTCAGCGCGAAGCTGTTGGAGGCGATGATCTGATCCGGCCGCGGCTCCTCGCCCGGCCAGACCAGCTCGTCGCCGGTGGCGATCAGCGCCACCACCGGGCGACGCGCCACCGGCAACTCGGGCAGATTCATCGCCGCAAGCAGCGCCAGATCCGCCGGCCGCAGCCGGCGCGGTGTAACCGTGGCGCCGGCGGCGAAATCGCTGCCGCGGCGGCGGATATTGGTGCCGGCGTCGAGCCGGTCGCCAAGCGTGATCGTGTCGCCGTCGCGGCTGACATCCTCCTGGATCACCACCCGGTCGGCACCATCGGGCAGCGGCGCGCCGGTGAAGATCCGCAGCGCCTCACCCGGGCCGACGGTGCCGGCAAAGGCATGGCCGGCACCGGCCTCGCCGATCACCCGGAAGCGGGCGCCAGGCCCGGCGGTCAGGCCCCGGATCGCATAGCCATCCATCGCCGAGGCATCGAACGGCGGCTGGTCCCGGCGGGCGGCGACCGGCGCGGCCAGCACCCGGCCGGCGGCGGCGGCCAGCGCCACGCGCTCCACCCCGAGCGGCGCGACCAGCGCGAAGACCCGCTCCAGCGCCTCGGCGACCGAAATCACGCGGTGGCCTCGCGGGTGAAGCGGCCGGATTTGCCGCCGTCTTTCATCACCAGGCGGATGTCGACGATCTCCATGCCTTTCTCGACTGCTTTCAGCATGTCGTAGACGGTCAGCGCCGCCACCGTCACCGCGGTCAGCGCCTCCATCTCGACTCCGGTCTGGCCCGAGGTCTTCACCGTCGCGGCGATCCGCACCCCGGGCAGCGCCGGGTCGGCGACCAGCTCCAGCGCCACTTTGGTGATCGGCAGCGGATGGCACAGCGGGATCAGATCGGCGGTCTTCTTCGCCGCCATGATGCCGGCGAGCCGCGCGACGCCGAGCACGTCGCCCTTCTTCGCCGTGCCGGCGGTGACATGGGCGAGCGTCGCGGCGGTCATCCGCACCGCGCCCTCGGCCACCGCGATCCGGTCGGTTACCGGCTTGTCGGAGACATCGACCATATGCGCCTGGCCTTCGGCGTCGAAATGGCTGAGCGGCATCGGCGTCTCCTTCAGAAGCCGCCCTGCGGAACCAGCGGATCGGCGAGCAGCCGGCGCGTCGCCGCGGCGACGTCGGCTTGCCGCATCAGGCTTTCGCCGATCAGGAAGGCGCGCACCCCATAGCGGGCGAGATCGGCCAGATCGGCCGGCGTCGCAAGCCCGCTCTCGGAAACCAGCGTGACCCCTTCGGGCGCCAGCCGCGCCAGCCGGCGGGTGGTGTCGAGCGTGGTCTCGAAACTGTGCAGGTTGCGGTTGTTGATGCCGACCAGCGGCGAGCGGAGGCGGGCGGCGCGCTCCAGCTCGGCCTCGTCATGGACCTCGATCAGCACATCCATGCCCCAGTCGAAGGCAGCAGCCTCCAGCTCGGCGGCCTCTGCGTCCTCGAGGCTCGCCAGGATCAGCAGGATGCAGTCGGCGCCCCAGGCGCGCGCCTCGGCGACCTGATAGGGTTCGTAGAGGAAATCCTTGCGCAGGCAGGGCAGCTGGGTGGCGGCGCGGGCGGCGGTGAGGAACTCCGGCGCGCCCTGGAACGAGGGCGCGTCGGTCAGCACCGAGAGGCAGGCGGCGCCGCCCTCGGCATAGGCGCGGGCCAGCGCCGGCGGATCGAAATCGGCGCGGATCAGCCCCTTGGAGGGCGAGGCCTTCTTGATCTCGGCGATCAGCCCGTAGCCGGGATGCGAGGCCGTCTGCAGCGCCTGACGGAAGCCGCGCGGCGGCGTCTGGGCGCGCGCTTCGGCCTCCAGCGTGGCGAGCGGGCGCGCCGCCTTGGCGGCGGCGATCTCGTCGAGTTTATAGGCTTTGATGCGTTCGAGAATGGTGCTCATGCGCCAGAGGTAGCGCGTGGGGGCGGCGAAGGAAAGCGGGGGTTTTCCACCGCCGCATCCCGAAGGGCCGTTTTGCTCCGGAGAAAGCCGGGCGCGGCCCGGTGGGCGGTCAGCGCGCCGCGCACCAGTCGATCGGTTCCGCGCCGCGGGCGGCGAGCCAGGCGTTGATGGCGCCGAACGGGCGGGTGCCGAAGAAGCCGCGATGGGCGGAAAGCGGCGAGGGATGCGGCGCGGTCAGGATCAGATGGCGCGCCGGGTCGGCATAGGGCGCCGCGAGCCGTTCGGCCGGCCGGCCCCAGAGCAGGAAGGCGAGCGGACGCGGCGCCAGCTCGGCCAACACCTCGGCGATCAGCGCCGACCAGCCGAGCTGGGCATGACCGTTGGCCGCGCCGGCCGGCACGGTCAGCGCGGTATTCAGCAGGAGCACCCCCTGGCGCGCCCAACCCGAAAGGTCGCCGGAGGCGGGGCGGCAGCCCTGATCGGCCTGGAGTTCGGCGAAGATGTTGCGCAGCGAGGCGGGCAGCGGCCGGCCGGCCGGCACCGAGAAGGCCAACCCGTCGGCATTGCCGGGGGTGGGGTAGGGATCCTGGCCGAGGATCAGCACCCGCACCCGCGCCGGCGGGGTCAGCGCCAATGCGCGGAAGATCCGAGCCGGTTCCGGCTGCACCGGCGCGGTTTCGGCCGCGAGCCGCGCCGCCAGTTTTGGCCAGGCGGTGGCGAAAAAGGGCAGATGCGCCCAGCCCGGCGGCAACGGGATGCTGGCGGTCACGCCGTGGCCCGGGTCGCCTGGGCGAGCGCCGCCACCTTGGCCTTGGCGGCCCCGGAATCGAGGCTTTGCGCCGCGAGTTCGGCGCCTTCCACCAGGCTGTCGGCGCGGCCGGCGATCAGCAGCGCCGCGGCGGCGTTCAGCAGCACCGCGTCGCGGTAGGCGGAGGCGGCGCCGTCCAGCAGGGCGCGGAAGGCGGCGGCATTCTCGGCCGGCGTGCCGCCGAGGATTGCCTCGAACGGGTGCCGTGGCAGGCCGGCGTCTTCCGGCGCGACCTCGAATTCGGTCACCACGCCGGCCTCCAGCGCGGCCACCTTGGAGGGGCCGCAGATCGACAGCTCGTCGGTGCCATCGAGGCCATGGACGATCCAGGCACGCTCGGCGCCGAGCGCGGCCAGCGTCTCGGCCATCGGCCGGATCAGGGCCGCGGTGAAGGTGCCGGTCAACTGGCGGGTGACGCCGGCGGGATTGGTCAGCGGGCCGAGGATGTTGAAGATCGTCCGGGTGCCGAGCTCGGTGCGCACCGGGCCGACGTGGCGCATCGCCGGATGGTGCATCGGTGCCATCATGAAGCCGATGCCGGCCTCGCGGATCGCATGCTCCACCACCTCGGGGCCGACCATCACGTTGATGCCGAGCTCGGTCAGCGCATCGGCGGCGCCGGATTTCGAACTCAGGTTGCGGTTGCCGTGCTTGGCCACCACGACGCCGGCGCCCGCAGTGACGAAGGCGGCGGCGGTGGAGATGTTCAGCGTGCCCTTGCCGTCGCCGCCGGTGCCGACGATGTCGATCGCCCCGGCCGGCGCCGACACCCGATGGCAATGCGCCCGCATCACCGAGGCGGCGGCGGCATATTCGTCGACCGTCTCGCCGCGGGTGCGAAGCGCCATCAGGAAACCGCCCATCTGGGCCGGTGTGGCGTCGCCGGCAAACAGGATCTCGAAGGCGCGTTCGGCTTCGGCGCGCGTCAGCGGGCGTTCGGCGGCCGCGGCGATCAGCGGCTTCAGCGCGTCGCTCATGCCGGAACCCGGGTCTGGGCGAGGAAGTTCTTCAGCAGCTGGTGGCCATGCTCCGAGGCGATCGATTCGGGGTGGAACTGAACGCCCTCGATCGGCTTCTCGCGGTGCCGCAGGCCCATGATCGTGCCGTCCTCGAGCCAGGCGGTCACCTCCAGCGCGGCGGGCAGGCTGGCCCGGTCCACTACCAGCGAATGATACCGGGTGGCCTGGAACGGCGAGGGCAGGCCGGCGAAGACGCCCTGGCCGGAATGCTCGATCTGGCCCATCTTGCCATGCACGATCTCGTGGCAGCGCACCACCTGGCCGCCGAAGGCCTGGCCGATGGTCTGATGGCCGAGACAGACGCCCAGCAGCGGCACGCCGGCCTGGGCGGCGGCGGCGGTCAGCGGCAGGCAGATGCCGGCCTCGCTCGGCGTGCAGGGTCCGGGCGACAGCACGATCCCGGCGGGGTTCATCGCCATCGCCTCCTGCACCTCCAGTGCATCGTTGCGACGCACCACGACCTCGGCGCCCAACTCGCCCAGATAATGGACGAGATTGTAGGTGAAGCTGTCGTAGTTATCGATGAGCAGCAGCATCGGCAGGTCCTCGGCTCGGGGGCGGCAGGCGCGGTTAGGGGGTGAACGCGGCCGCCGGTCGGGCTATACATGGTCAGAGCGGCGCCGCCGGGTCAAGGGAAGGGATCGCCGCGGCGGCGCGCCGGGGCGACACCAGGGGCAAAAGCCCGGTCCCGGGCCGGCGGGGCGAAGCGATCGCCGCATGCGGCAAGAGGCGGAGGACCGTTTGGGCAGAGGGTTCGTATTGGGTGTCTTGGCTGGGCTGCTATGCTCGGCCGTCGTGCTGTCCAGTGTCTCGCTGATGCTGCCGCCGCCCGCGGGGGGCGACCGGCTGGCCGCGCCTGTGCCGGGTCCGGCCCCGGCCGAGGCGCCGACGACCTCCGCCGCCGCGCCT
>JAKAJW010000317.1 GCA_021813645.1 Pseudomonadota bacterium
GACGATGTCGCCGGCCTTCATTGCGGCCAGGAGTTCGTTGGCATAGGCGACGATCTCGGCCTGCGCCGGGGTCCGGTTCTCGGCCGGCGTGAAGACGGCGGCGATCCAATCGGCGTCGATCGGCTGGATGCCGGCGGACAGATCGCGGCTGACCAGAGAGGCATCGGGGTGGTTGTCGAGGAGGCGTGCGATCAGCCGGTCCGTCAGCTTGCGGGAGACCGAATTGGCCCCCTTGATGGAGGCTTCGATACGCAGGATGGCAGTCATCTTCAGGGTCCTTCTGAGTGAAATTGCCCGGCATAGATCGGTCTTGCGCTGACAAACGCAATCTTGAAGGATGCAAGGGTTCTGTGAGCAGATGCACAGACTTTGTCGGGGCGGAGGGGGGGCGATGGAAAGCTGGGACGAGATCCGCACGGCCTATCAGGTGGCGCGGCTCGGCACCGTTTCCGGCGCGGCCGAAGTGCTGGGCGTGCACCATGCCACCGTCATCCGGCATATCGACGCGCTGGAGAAAAGGCTGGGCGTCCGCCTGTTCCAGCGCCATGCCCGCGGCTACACCCCGACCGAGGCGGGCCAGGATCTGCTGCAAGTGGCCCAGGCCACCGAGGATCAGCTGACGCAATTCGCCGCCCGAATCCGCGGCCGCGGCGAGGCGGTGACCGGCGAACTGGTGGTGACTTCGCTCGACGATTTCGCGCCGCAGCTGACCCCGGTGCTGATCTCGTTCCAGGCGGCGCATCCCGGGCTGCGGGTGCGCTACCTGACCGATCCCAGGGTGCTGCGGCTGGAATATGGCGAGGCGCATGTCGCGTTGCGCGCCGGGCCGGCGCCGGCGCAGCCCGACAATGTGGTGCAGCCGTTCCGCCGCCATCGCTTTGCGCTCTACGCCTCGAAGGCCTACCTGGCCGGTCATGGCCGGCCGGCGGACGCGGCGGCCCTGGCCGGCCACGCCTTTGTCGGCCCGGCCGATCCGGCGAGCCGGGCGCCATTCTTCCGCTGGCTGGCGGCACAGGTGCCCGAGCAGGCGGTGACCTTCCGGGCCAGTTCGATGCGGGCGCTGGCGGAGGCGATCGCCGGTGGGGTGGGCCTGGGCTTTCTCGCCGTCGATGTCGCGGCGTCGCAGCCCGATCTCGTCCAGGTCATGGCGCCGCGGCCGGAGTGGGATGTCGATCTCTGGCTGGTCACCCATGTCGATCTGCATCGCACCATCAAGGTTCAGGCCTTCCTGCGCCATTTGAAAGATCAGGCGAAGAGTTGGCCGGAGACCTGAACCCGATCGAAGTGGTGGGGCGGCGGCTGGGGCCGGCGGCGCGCGGGCATCTGGCCATGCTCGCCTTTTCTGCGCTGGTCGGCGGATCGTTTTCGCTCGGTGCGATGGCGGCGCCGCTGATCGCGCCGGCGGCGCTAAATGCGGTGCGCTTCGTCATCGCTGGGGCGGTGATCGGCGCGGCGGCGGCGCTGACCACCGGCCTGCCGGCGCGGGCGGCGCGGGCGCCCTGGCGCTATCTGGTGCTCGGCGGGCTCTTTGCCGGCTATTTCGTGCTGATGTTCTACGGGTTGCGCACGGCCGCGCCAGTTTCCGCTGCCGCCGTCTTCACCCTGACGCCGGTGATTTCGGCCGGGTTCGGCTGGCTGCTCCTGCGCCAGCCGACCACACCGCGGATGGCAGCGGCGCTGGCGCTCGGCGCCTTCGGCGCGCTCTGGGTGATCTTCCGCGGCAATCTGCAGGCGGCGCTGGCATTCCACATCGGGCGGGGCGAGGCGATCTATGGCGCGGGCTGCGTGCTGCACGCGCTTTATACGCCGATGGTGCGCAAGCTGAACCGGGGCGAGCCGCCGGTGGTTTTTACCTTCGGCATGCTGCTGGCGGGGTTGCTGGTGCTCGCCGGCTTCGGCTGGCGCGACCTCTGGACGACGCCCTGGGCGCATCTGCCGGCGATCGTCTGGATCGCGGTGGCCTATCTCGGCATCTTCGCCAGCGCGGCGACCTTCGTGCTGCTGCAATACGCCGTCCTGGTGCTGCCGGCGGCCAAGGTGATGGCCTATACCTACCTGGTGCCCAGCTGGGTGATCCTGTGGCAGATCGCGCTCGGCCATGGCGCGCCGCCGGCCCTGGTGGCGGTGGGCGTCGGGCTGACCGCGCTGGCTCTGGCGATCCTGCTGAAGGAGGAGTGACGGGCTAGAGGGTCGCGATCCGCGCCGCGATCCGGTCGGCGAGCCGCTCGAGCGCGGCGGGCGACAGATCTTCGGTGGCGATCTCCTCGGCGGCGTCGCCGGCCGCCGCCGTGCGCTGGCGCTGCTTGGCGTAGCGCGGATCGTAGTGATGTTCCATCAGTTCCTCGGCCAGCGTCGCATAGGCGCCGGCTGCCGCCAGGGCGAGCCAGCCCTCGATCCGCTCGGCCGCATGCTGCGGGCGCAGCAGGTTGACCGTCCGGGCGAGCAGGCCCGGCGTTTCGATCAGATCGGCATAGGCGCGGGTGAGATAGGCGGCGCGGGCGGCGCGCGGTGCGGCCAGATGCAGCCGCGGCGCCGCGCGCATCGCCTTCCACAAGGGCGGCGGCAGGGCCAGATCGCCGACCTTGCTCGATTCCGCCTCGATCACCACTGGTCGCGCCGGGTCGAGCGCCTGATAGGCGGCGGCGAGCCGGCCGTCGAACGCCTTCTGCGACGGCTGGCCACCGGCGCGCTGGCCGAACAGCGAGCCGCGGTGGTTGGCCAGCCCCTCGAGGTCGATCACCTGCACCCCGCGCGCGGCCAAGAGCGCCAGCACCTCGGTCTTGGCGCTGCCGGTGTTGCCGTCGAGCAGCACGACCCGCGCGGGGAAATCTGCCTGGTAGACCGCCTGCACCACCAGGCCGCGATAGGCCTTGTAGCCGCCCGCGATCGTTTCGACGCGCCAGCCGATCTGGCCGAGAATCGTGGCGAAGCTGCCGGAACGCTGGCCGCCGCGCCAGCAATAGACCAGCGGCCGCCAGCCGCCGGGCTTCTCGGCCAGCGGACCCTCGAGATGCTTGGCCGCATTGCGCGCCACCAGCGCCGCACCGAGCTTGCGGGCCTTGAACGGGCTGTCCTGCACATAGATCGTGCCGACCCGGGCGCGTTCCTCGTTGTCGAGGACGGGCAGGTTCACCGAGCCGGGGATGTGATCCTCGGCCCATTCCGCCGGGGAGCGGACGTCGATGATGTCGTCAAACGGCAGCCCGGCCAGGTCGCCGAGCGAGGTGAGGGTGATCGCCATGGCCGAGCCATAGCCGAGCCCGGCGTTGGCGGAAAGCCCCGTCCGGCGAGGCTCGGCGTCAGAGCGCGCCGTGGCGCCGGAACAGCGCCCGCAAATCGGCTTCGGGCCGGGCGCCGATATGCGAGATGATCTCGGAGGCGGCGATGTTGCCCATCCGGGTGCAGGCCTCGAGGTCGTAGCCTTCGGTCAGGCCCCAGAGGAAGGCGCCGGCGAAGAGATCGCCCGCCCCGGTGGCGTCGACGATCTGCGTCGGGATCGCCGGCACATGGGCATGGTGGCCGTCCCACAGCACATGGGCGCCTTGTTCGCTCTCCGTCGCCGCGACGATCGCCACCTCGGCCGCCGCCGCGCGCATCGCCTCGGCGAAGTCGCATTGATACATCGACATGATCTCGGCGCGGTTGGCGAACAACAGGTCGACATCCTCGCGGATCATCTTGCGGAAGGCGTCGCGGTGGCGTTCGACGCAGAACGGGTCGGAGAGGGTGAGCGACACCCGGCCGCCGGCCGCCTTGCAGGCGGCGATCGCCTTGGCGAAGGCCTCGTGGCTTTCCGGCCCGTCGAACCGGTAGCCCTCGAGATAGATCCAGTCGGCCTGCGCGATCTGATCCACGTCGATATCCGAGGGCGACAGGAATTCGGTGACGCCGAGATAGGTGTTCATCGAGCGCTCGCCGTCCGGCGTGACCAGGATGATACAGCGGCCGGTCTCCTGCTCCGCGGTCTTCGGCGCGAAGGGCGTTTCGTAGACCGCGCCCTGCGCGCGCAGGTCATGCGCGAAGATTTGACCGAGCTGGTCGTCCTTGACCTTGCCGACATAGGCGGTGCGGCCGCCGAGCTTGGCGACGCCTGCGATCGTATTGGCCGCCGAGCCGCCCGAAACCTCCTCGGCCGGGCCGACATGGGCGTAGAGCTGCACCGCCCGGGCCATGTCGATCAACTGCATGATGCCCTTCTGGATGCCGAGCGCGGCAAGGCTGTCTTCGGAGGCATGCGCGATCACGTCGACCATGGCATTGCCGATGCCGACGACCTGGAACTTCTTCATGGGGTCTTGTCCTCGTAGGGGCAGAGGTCGCGGATCAGACAATCGCCGCAGCGGGGCTTGCGGGCGGTGCAGATGTAGCGTCCGTGCAGGATCAGCCAGTGGTGCGCGTGGGCCTGATATTCGGCCGGCACATTGTCTTCGATCGCGCGCTCGACGTGATCGGGGGTCTTGCCGGGACAGATTCCGGTGCGGTTGCCGATCCGAAAGATATGCGTGTCGACCGCCTGGGCCGGCAGGTGGAACCAGATGTTCAGCACTACATTCGCCGTCTTGCGGCCGACGCCGGGCAGCGCCTGCAGGGCCGCGCGCGACGAAGGCACTTCGCCGCCGTACTGCTCCACCAGGATGCGCGAGAGGGCAATGACGTTCTTCGCCTTGTTGCGAAAGAGTCCGATCGTCTTGATGTGGTCGATCAGCCCCGCCTCGCCGAGCGCCAGCATCTTTTCCGGCGTGTCGGCGATCTGGAACAGCGCGCGGGTGGCCTTGTTCACCCCCACGTCGGTCGCCTGCGCGGCGAGCGCCACGGCGACGAGCAGCGTGAAGGCATTGTGGTGCTCCAACTCGCCCTTCGGCTCCGGCTCCTGG
>JAKAJW010000251.1 GCA_021813645.1 Pseudomonadota bacterium
CAGCATCATGGCGAGCTCTTCCGGCGCCGGTTCGCGGTTGCCGGGCGGGCGCCAGAACATCACGTTGGAGATGTAGAAGGCCTGGGCCGGGTCGGCCGCCTGGCGGCTGAGGCCGATGGCCGCGAACATCCGGTCGAGCAGCTGGCCGGCGCGGCCGACGAAGGGCAGGCCCTGGAGGTCTTCGTCGCGGCCCGGCGCTTCGCCCAGGATCATCACCCGGGCGCCGGGCGTGCCGTCGGCGAAGACGGTGGATTTGGCGCCCTTCTTCAGTTCGCAAAGCTCGAAGGCGGCAATCGCCGCGCGCAAGTCGTCGAGGCTCTGCGCCCCGGCGGCGGCGGCGCGGGCGACCTCGGCCGGGTCGATCCGGGGGGCGGGCGGCGGCACGGGGGCGATGGCGGGGCCGGGAATGGCGGTGGCGGCAGGGGCGGCAGCCAGCGGGGAGGCGCGGCCATCGGGGGCTTGCGGCTCGGCGCGCTCGAGGCGGTTCACCGGGGTCTCGCCGATCGCCTCGTCGGCGCCGAGCTCCAACTGCCAGGTGAGGGCCGCGAGGGCGGCGGGAAAGTCGAGGGCCGAGTCCATGGCGGTAAGTTAGGCCGCGGCGGGGCGATTGGAAATGGGCGGCGGGCCCGAGGCCGGCCTTGCCGCACCTGCAATCCAGATTGCCGCAGAGAAACTCGCGCGATCCTCTCGCATTCCGGCCCGAGATGCTCTATCTTTGATATGCGACTGTTATTTTCGGACCCTGTTCCTTACGGCTCAGCTTTCGATCTTCAGCTTTGCCAAGCCGCCGCGTTGTGTGGGCGGCACCTAGACAAGGAATATCACGATGGCCAAGGGCACCGTGAAATGGTTCAATACCACCAAAGGCTTCGGCTTTATCGCCCCGGAAGGCGGCGCCAAGGACGTCTTCGTCCATATCTCGGCGCTTGAGCGCGCCGGCATCCGGCAGCTGGCCGATGGCCAGGCCGTCACCTTCGACCTCGAGCGTGACCGCAACGGCCGTGAGTCGGCGACCAACCTCGTTCTTGCCTGACGGCATCCGCTAGGGATGACGAAGGCCGGTCCGGCGGTTCGCCGGTCCGGCCTGCCCCTACCCCGGTGCCGCGCGAGACGCCGCCGGGCAGGTCTTTCCCCCAAAGTCATGTCATGATCGACGGCCTTTGGGACGTTCCCATAGCCTTCGCCTGATCGTCTGCAGCTGCGGGGAAGCCCTTCGGCCCCACGAAGCGGCTCGATGCGGTCCGACGAATTCGCGGCCGGAGCGCCGCGCGCCGCCTTGCCCCCCGCCGCGGCGCTTCTTATAAGCCGGCAAACGACGGAGGGCCCATGACGTTCCGCGCGCGCCATCTCTTAGGCATCGAGCAACTCGCCCCCGACGAGATTCGCAGCCTCCTCGATCTCGCCGATACCTATGTCGATCTGAACCGCCGCACCATCAAGCGCACCGATGCGCTGGCGGGGATGACCCAGATCAACATGTTTTTCGAGGCTTCGACCCGCACCCAGTCGAGCTTCGAGATCGCCGGCAAGCGGCTGGGCGCCGATGTGATGAACATGGCGGTCGCCCATTCCAGCGTGAAGAAGGGCGAGACGCTGATCGACACGGCGCTGACGCTGAACGCGATGCATCCGGACCTTCTGGTGGTGCGGCATCCGAATTCGGGCGCGGTGGCGCTCTTGGCGCAGAAGGTGAACTGCGCCGTCTTGAACGCCGGCGACGGCAAGCACGAGCATCCGACCCAGGCGCTTCTGGACGCGCTGACGATCCGCCGCCGCAAGGGTCGGCTGCAGCGGCTGGTGGTGGCGATCTGCGGAGATATCGCCCATAGCCGGGTGGCGCGGTCGAACCTGCTGCTGCTCGGCAAGATGGAGAACCGGATCCGGCTGATCGGGCCGCCGACGCTGATGCCCGCCGGCGTCGCCGAATTCGGCTGCGAGGTCTATGACGACATGGCCGAGGGGCTGAAGGGCGCCGATGTGGTGATGATGCTCCGGCTGCAGAAGGAGCGGATGGACGGCGGCTTCATCCCGTCCGAGCGGGAATATTACCACCGCTACGGGCTCGACGCCGAGAAGCTGGCCCATGCCAAGGAAGATGCGATCGTAATGCATCCGGGGCCGATGAACCGGGGCGTGGAGATCGACGGCACGCTGGCCGACGACATCAACCGCTCGGTGATCCAGGAGCAGGTGGAGATGGGTGTGGCCGTGCGGATGGCCGCGATGGACCTGCTGGCCCGCAACCTGAAGGCGGAGCGCGGCGCGCGCGCGGCGGGGGTCGTGGTGTGAGCGCCCCGGGTTGGGACGCGATCCTGGAACCCGGCGAGCGTCTGCTGTGGCAGGGCCAGCCGGACGGCGGGCTGCGTTTCGACGGTTTCGAACTCGGCGGCACGGTGTTCGGCCTGGCCTTGACGGGTTTCGCGCTGTTTTTCCTGCAGCAATCCTTCGGCGCGGTGGCCGAGGGGCCATTGGGAGTTTTGTTCCCGGCGGTGGCACTGGTCTTCCTGGCGGTCGGGCTGAACCTGGCCGGCGGCCGGTTCTTCCTCGACACCTGGAAGCGGCGGCGGACCTGGTATTCGCTGTCGACCCGGCGGGCCTTCGTGGCGACCGATTTCCTGGGCTGGCGGCGGCTGCGGGACTGGCGGATCGACGCCTCGACGGTGGTGGATCTGCAGGACGGGCCGTTGCAGAGCGTGGGCTTCACCGGCGCGCGCACCGCGCCCGGGGCGGCGCGGGCGAGCTTCGACGGGCTGGCAGACGGGCGCGCGGTGCTGGCGCTGATGGAGAAGGTGAAGGCGGGGACGGCATGAGCGAGACGATCACTTTCACCAATGCCCGGCTGATCGATCCGGAAGGATTGGCGGAGACCGAGGGCGGCCTGCGGATCGAGGCCGGGCGGATCGCGGCCGTGGGCGAGGTGAAGCCCGAGGGCCGCGTGATCGACTGCGGCGGCAAGTGCCTGGCGCCCGGGATCGTCGATCTGGGTGTGAAGGTGGGCGAGCCGGGAGAGCGGCACAAGGAAAGCTTCCGTTCGGCCGGGCTGGCCGCCGCGGCGGGCGGCGTGACGACGATCGTCACGCGGCCAGACACGGCGCCGGCGATCGACACGCCCGAGGTGCTGGAGTTCGTTACCCGGCGCGCGGTCGAGGCGAGCCCGGTGCGGATCCGCCATACGGCGGCGCTGACCAAGGGGCGCGAGGGGCGGGAGATGGTCGAGATCGGCTTTCTGCTGGATGCCGGCGCCGTGGCCTTCACCGATTGCGATCACGTGGTGGCCGATTCCAAGGTCGCCTCGCGCTGCCTGAGCTATGCCAAGTCGCTCGGCGCGCTGGTGATCGGTCATCCGCAGGATCCGGGCCTGTCGAAGGGCGCCGCCGTCACCTCGGGCAAGTTCGCCTCGCTGCGCGGTCTGCCGGGGGTGTCGCCGATGGCGGAGCGGATGGGCTTCGACCGCGACATGGCCTTGGTCGAGATGACCGGGGCGCGCTACCATTTCGACCAGATCACCTGCGCCCGCACCCTGCCGGCGCTGGAGCGGGCGAAGGCAAACGGCTTCGACGTGACGGCGGGCGTGTCGATCCACCATGTGACGCTGAACGAATTCGACGTCGGCGACTACCGCACCTTCTTCAAGCTGACCCCGCCGCTCCGCGCCGAAGAGGACCGCAAGGCGGTGGCGGAGGCGTTGGCCTCGGGGCTGATCGACGTGCTGTGCTCGATGCATACGCCGCAGGACGAGGAATCCAAGCGCCTGCCCTTCGAGGAAGCGGCCGCCGGCGCGGTGGCCCTGCAGACGCTCTTGCCGGCGGCGCTGCGGCTGTACCACAACGGCACGATGAGCCTGGCCCACCTGTTCCGGGCGATGAGCCTCAACCCGGCGCAGCGGCTCGGCCTGGATGGCGGGCGGCTGGTGGTGGGGGCGCCGGCCGACCTGGTGCTGTTCGATCCCGACGCCCCCTTCGTGCTGGACCGCTTCACCATGCTGGCCTCGAAGTCGAAGAACACGCCGTTTGACGGGGCGCGGATGGAGGGTAAGGTGCTGGCGACCTTCGTCGGCGGGCGGCAGGTTTACGGCGGGGAGGGCTGAGATGCCGGCGATCACCCATGGTTGGCCGATGCTCGCCTTGGTGGCGGTGCTGGCCTATCTTCTGGGCGCGGTGCCCTTCGGGCTGCTGGTCAGCCGGGCGATGGGACTCGGCGACGTGCGCAAGATCGGCTCGGGCAATATCGGGGCGACCAATGTGCTGCGCACCGGCAACAAGCTGGCGGCGGCGCTGACCCTGATCCTCGATGCCGGCAAGGGCGCCGCGGCGGTGCTGATCGGCCGGGCGCTGCTGGGCGAGGATGCGGCGCAGGTCGCCGGTCTGGCGGCCTTCCTCGGCCATCTCTTCCCGGTCTACCTCGGCTTCAAGGGGGGCAAGGGGGTGGCGACCTTCCTCGGGCTGATGCTGGCCCTGTCCTGGCCGGTCGGCGTTCTGTGCTGCGCGACCTGGCTGGTGGTGGCGCTGGTCACGCGGGTCTCTTCGATGGCGGCGCTGATGGCGGCGGCGCTGTCGAGCCTGTGGATCTTCCTGCTGCGCCAGGGCACGCTGATCGACCTGGCGGTGATCCTGACCCTGCTGGTCTATGCCCGGCACTGGAAGAACCTGCAGCGGTTGAAGGCGGGCACCGAACCCAAGATCGGCGCGAAGAAGGGTTAACGCGGCGCTGGACAGCTGGTGCGGCGCGGGCGCATGCTGTGGCTCATTCGAGCCAGTGGGGCGCTATGGATTTTCAATCTGCGGTTCGGACCTGCCTGCGCAAATACGCCACCTTCCGCGGGCGGGCCGGGCGGTCCGAG